>NZ_BBWM01000059.1:0-59992 GCF_001463805.1 Aureimonas sp. D3
AAACACCGTCGCGAATTCCGACTCGCTGGATTTTTGCCGTGCCTGCTTCTCAAGACGAGGCCGGCTATGCCGGCTCGCTTATCAATCCCGTATAAAGACGATCATGCTCCTGCCACAGATGACCGACGCCGAAGCGTTCGATGCCGTCTTGTGAGCGTTGCTTCATGTCGCGCAGATGATCGGGGTCGGTCAGCAGACGCTCGATGGCTTGCGCGAAGGCAGCGGTGTCGCGCGGCGGGACGAGCATGCCGGCGCGGCCACCGTCCAGAATCTCCGGGATACCCCCCACATCCGATGCGACGATGGCGCAGCCGGCTTGCCGGGCCTCGATATTGACGAGCCCCATCGGCTCGGCATGGGAGGCGAGAACGAAGATGTCAGCGCCGCGCAGGATGCGGCCTGGGTCTTCCAGCGAACCGTGAAAGACGATTCGCTCGCCAAAGCCTGTCGCGGCGGCTCGGCTCTCGAGAGCCTGCCGGTCTGGGCCGTCACCGACGATATGCAATTCACAAGGATGGCGACCCGCAAGCGAAGCAAAGGCGTCGATGATCGTGTCGACTCCCTTGCGGCGATGCAGGCCACAGACCGTGCTGATCACCGGCACCGAACGGCTCCAGACGTCCTTCGAGCCGAACATGCGCATCCTGGCGCCGCCGAGCGTCGCGTTGACGATCGTGGCGAGCTGCCGCTCCTTGAACCCGACCGAAAGCAAGGCGGCCCGCTCGGCCTGGCTGACCGCAACGACGCGGTCGCCGAGCCGCATGATTCGAGCGTGGGAATCGAAGGAATTGTGGACTGTGGTGACCAGCCGCGCCCGGCTGGCGCGCGTCGCGAGATAGCCGAGCACGGCGCCCGACATCATATGCGCGTGCACGATGTCGATCCGCTCCCGCCGGATGAGGCGGCGCAACTGCGCCACCGAACCCAGCAACTGCTGCGGACGACGTGTGCGCTGCACCACCGTGACATGCGTCACGCCGGATGCGGCCAACGTGGGTTCCAACTCGCCGCCTTCCGATCCGTAAAAGACCGTATCGCCTTTTTCGGCCTGCACACAGGCGAGATCGACGGCGAGATGGACATTCCCATGTCCCATTCGGCAATGATTGGCGAGATGGAGAACGCGCATCAGTTCGGCTTCTTTGCGTAGATGCGGACATAGTCCACGAGGAGACGCGAGGGATCGGGCGTATTTTCGATCGAGAAGCCGCTCCCCAAGGCGAGATTGACCAGCGGGAACAAGGGCTGGGCGAATTCCGGCGGCGTGTCGAACGACCAGTAGGCGACGCCGTCGAGATAATAGGTCGTCTTGTCCTTCTCGATCATCACGCCGAACGTATGGAAATCCTTCGTCAGGTCGATTCCGGTCTGCTGCATGTGACCGATATGCTTCTCGGGCGATTTTCCATCCATCTGCCAGAGATGGTAATAGCTCTGGAACTTCGTCGGCTCGTGGCCATAGAACTCCATCACATCCACTTCCACGGCGTATTTCGAGCGCTCTGTTCCCATCAGCCAGAAGGCCGGCCAGACGCCCTCGCCCGCCGGCAGCTTGGCGCGCATTTCGAAATAGCCATAGGTCTGCGCGAAACCATGCCCCTTCAGGTCATGGCCCGACAGAAGACCGCTTTCCCATTTTCCGTTGGCGTTGCGCGCCGCCGTGATCGTCAGGATACCGTTTTCGGTGGTAAAGGGAAAACCCGGGCGCGGATCGACGAATTGCGCGTCTCCGAAATCACCATGCCAAGGCGTATGCGCGATCCAGCGTGTGTTCGGTCCCCAAGCCGACACGTCGATCGTATCGAACTCATCCGCGAAGGTGATGTCGTATTGGCTGAGATCGAGCTTCTGCTCTTCCGCACGGGCCGGCGTGCCGAGGACGGCGGCCAGCGTGCCGACAACCAGAAGAAAGCGCGTCGCCAGACGCTGTAGGCGGTGGGGTCGCATCGTCTGTCCTTATGCTGGGCGAGTGCGCCGAACCAAGATCGGCGCGCCACGCGCGGGGTCTTGCCGTGCGATCAGAGCGAAAGAATGTTCCGGGGATGAATGCGCCCGCGCAGGAGATCGGCCACCGCCAGAAGGTTGCCCTTTACGCGGCCCTTGCGATCGACCCAAGGCTCGGGCCTACCCATCTTGGCGACATTCGCCGCGATATTGCGCAGAGCCTGACGGGCGGCGAGATCGGGTCGCATGGTGCGCTTGCGCATGAGATACCAGGGATTGGCGATCTGGGAATATCCCAGCCTGACGCCCGAACCGCGTCCGCGCTTGACGCCCATGTGAACGCCGCGCAGGCGCGTCGACGAGACGAGACGCCCATGCGCCGCCAGCCGCCGGCTGAAATCGACATCTTCCAGCCATGCGTAAAGCGGCATTTCGGCATCGAAACGGAGGCTGTGTCGCTCGGCAGTCTCCAAGCGCACGGCCATGTTGCAACCATAACCATTATAAACAGGCTCGATCCGTTCGGGCACATCGTCACGATCAGCCGCGAGAATGGCGAGGGATTCCTCCACGCTCAAACCGGGCCCCGGTGCGCCATCGGCCAGAACCGTACCCGTCGCCATGACCACGTCAAGCTGCGATTGAAAGAGCTTGGACAATTCGGAAATGTAGTCGGCGCGCAGGAAGAAATCATCGTCCATGAACAGGAGCACGCCGTCCCGCTCCATCGACAGCCGATCCATGATGGCGTTGCGCTGGACGCAAGCGCCGGGCGTAGAATGAACCCGCTCCACCTCGAAAGGCAGTGTCTCATTTGGCGGAAAGTCCAAGTCCTCCTCGCGGGCTGGACAGACGAGAACGCGCGCGGGCAGAGTCTCCTGACGCGCCAGATCGCGGAGCACCTCGTTCAGGATCGGCGCACGACCCGAGGTGGCGATCCCGATATACACGGGCAACTTCGATCCGACTACCAAACTCGCGTTCCTGTCCATCATACTCATGAACTAACCGTTCGAAAGCGCGGCGACTGCCAGCCGTCGCATACAAAGACACTGCCTCGAACCGCCGATCACCATATTCTCGCCATACAAACGCCACCAGTCATTAAGGACAACAAGCAACGATCTGAATTGATATGAATCTTAATTGGATTTTTTTGCACTGCGGCAAGGCCTGAACCGATTTTCTTGCTGGACGCTGACGGAAAGTCAATGCATAGTGACTTTCATTGCCGGTTTTTCGTGCAGTGCAGCAAGCCGCCGTTCGACCGATTTCACTGAGCCCACCGAATGGTGAGGAGATTTCGTATGCCCGGCCTGGACTTCCTGCGTCGCAAACCGTCCAACTCGGCGGCGGAGGCGGTTCCGCCTGCGGGCGGTCATGCGCGCGCGGGCCTGATCGGCAATATCACCGCGCTCGGCTTTCTCCAGATCTCCGCCTATGTGCTGCCCCTGGCGATCGCGGCCTATACGACGCGCGTTCTGGGCGTGGCGGACTGGGGCCATGTCGCGCTGACGCAGATGGTTCTCAGCTTCTTCTGCCTCGTCGTGTCCTGGGGTTTCTCCTGGAGCGCGACACGCAAGATCGCGGCGATCGGCGACGACCCTCATGAAGTCTCGCGCGTCGCGATCGCGACCATCGCGGGTCAGGTGATTCTGGCCGGCGTCATGGGCGCCCTGCTTCTCGTGTTGATCGAGACCGTTCCCTTCTTTGCCGATGCCGCCCCCTTCTACGCCTGGGGTCTTGTGGTCATCGCCGGCACGGCCCTGTTCCCCAACTGGCTGCTGCAGGGGCTGGAACGGATGAAGGCCTTTTCGGCGATCCAGATCGGCGGTCGAATCCTGACGCTCGTGCTGATCATCCTTCTCGTTCATGCGCCGGATGACGCACCCTTGATCATCGCCATCCAGGGCACGGTTTCTCTGGTGGCGGGCTTCGTCAGCGTCTGGCTGTTGCATCGCGACGGCATTCTGATCTGGAGCCGGCCCAGTGCGCGAGACATCTTCGAAGAGATCAAAGAGGGCTCGGCGATCTTTCTGTCGACCACGGCGATCGGCATCTATGTGAATCTGACGCCCGTGATTCTGGGCTTCCTGGCAGGCCCCGTGGCGGTCGGGCAGTTCGCCCTCGCCGACCGCATCCGGCAAGCCGCACAATCGGTGCTTCAGCCCGTTTCGACCGCTCTTTTCCCGCGCATCAGCCGTCTCGTGGCGTCCGATCCGCGCTCGGCCGCGCCGCTTCTGAAAATTTCCGGCATCGGCCTCGTGGTGATCTCGACGGGAATCACAGGCGCGCTTTGGGTTCTGGCGCCGCAATTCGTGGTGCTGATCGGTGGGCAGCAGTTCGCGGCGGCGGCCGAAGTCCTGCGCTGGCTGGCCTTCCTGCCTGTGGTCATGTCCTTCTCGACCTTTCTCGGCCTTCAGATCCTTTTGCCCAACAAGCGCACCAAGGCCTTCAACACGATTCTCGTGAGCGGCGGCATTCTGAGCCTCGTGATCATCGCACCGCTGATCAAGACCTTCGGCCCCGAA
The DNA here is from genome assembly GCF_001463805.1 of Aureimonas sp. D3. Classification (NCBI taxonomy): domain Bacteria; kingdom Pseudomonadati; phylum Pseudomonadota; class Alphaproteobacteria; order Hyphomicrobiales; family Aurantimonadaceae; genus Aureimonas; species Aureimonas sp. D3. Next base: position 4,476 of record NZ_BBWM01000059.1, read on the forward strand.
GGCGCAGCGATGACCCTTTTGATCGTGGAAGGCTTCGTATCCCTGTCCATGGTGATCTACGTCCTCAAGACGGGCTATTTCCGGGGGCATTGGCATACGGGCCTCGCGGCCGCATCGGCCTGATCCGGCGCGGCGCCCATGTCGGCTCTCGTTCTCGCTCTTTTCTGGCTCTTGGCGCTGCTGGCCTTGGTTCGGGGCGTGCCGGCCCTTATCGTCCTGTTCTTTTGCGCCGTCCCGTTCGGATCGTTGGCGGCGGTGCCGCCGGCCCTGACGGGCGGCTTGACTTTCACCCCCCTGCCGATCGTGGCGGCGCTCCTGTCGCTGCGCATCCTCCTCGCGCCGGGTCAGGCGGCGAACCTCCTGAGCGGAGTGCTGCACGCACGGCCGCAGGCGCTGCTCTTCACCTTTCTCCTCGTCTGCATCGTCAGCACTCTGCTCATGCCGCGTCTGTTCGCGGGGCAGATTCTCGTCGTGCCCGTGCGCGCGATCGAAGGGCCGATGGCGCCGCTGGCTCCCAGCACCCAGAACATTTCGCAGCTCGCCTATCTCGCGATTTCGGTCATGACGACGCTGACCGCCTCGGTGGGCTTGCGAAGCGCGCGCGTGCGCGCCGTCGTGCCGCGCGCGATCCTAGCCGGCTGCCTCGTGACGGTTGGAACCGGCCTTCTCGACTACGCCAGCAATTTCGTTCCGCTGGATGCCATTCTCGACGCGTTCCGGACCGCCACTTATGCGCTTCTGGTGGACGCCGAGGTTCTGGGCGCGCGGCGGGTCGTCGGCCTGATGCCGGAAGCGTCTGCCTTCGGCAGCACCTGCGTCGTGCTTCTGGCGCTGCTGTATTTCGCACGCCGCGCCTTTCCGGCCTCCGATCCGATGCGCCTTCTCTCGCTGCCCGCCTGCGGCGGGCTCGCGGTCTTCGCGATCATGTCCTCGTCCTCGGCGGCTTACGTCGGACTGGGTGTCTTCCTGGCCTCGGTCGGGCTGGAATGGATCTGGCGTGTCATGCGCTTCGACCCAGACACGATGAACGCGATCCGGGTGGAAGCGCTGATCGGTCTGCTCGCGCTGGCGGCGATTGCGGCCTTGTTCCTGCTCCAGCCCGCCCTGATCGATCGAATCGCCTTTATTCTGGACGATCTTCTCGTCTCCAAGACCACGTCGAGTTCCTTCGAAGAGCGCAACATGTGGACGCGCACGGCGTGGGAGGCCTTCGTCTCGTCCTGGGGTCTCGGAATCGGGGTCGGCAGCTCGCGAGCGTCGAACTTCTGGGTCGCGCTGGCCAGCAACACGGGCCTTCTCGGCGTCGTGCTTTATGGTGGATTCGTGCTGGCCTGCTACGTGCGCCGCCGGCCGAAGCGGGACGGGCAAGCCGCCGCCCTTCTGACGGCCGGTCGCTGGGCGCTCCTGCCCGGCTTCGCCATCGGCATCCTGATCGGCACCAGCCCGGATTTCGGTTCGCTCACCGGAATGACGATGGGTGTCATGCTGGCGGCCGGGCGCTCGCGCTACGAGACATCGCCCGCCGTAATAGAGTCGGATCGAAGCGACCATTCGACCGAGCAGTCCGAAATATCAATTGCTTAAAACTGTCTCCGATGCCGTTTTATTGGGATATTCAATATTCCATCCTTGACTAAGAGTAACGACGATGTTGCTTTGCACCATCGCAGCGAGAAGAGCGGATTCATGCACTCCACCAGTCAGCCCAAATGGGTCATTGTCGGCGCGGGCTTCACAGGTGCCGTTCTAGCGGAGCGCATCGCCGGGGTTCTGGACCAGAAGGTTCTGGTGATCGACAGGCGCGATCACATCGCCGGCAACGCCTATGATTATCCCGGTGCCTACGGCGTTCTGGTCCACAAATACGGCCCGCACATCTTCCATACGAACAGCGAGGCGATCTGGACCTATCTGTCGCGCTTCACGGAATGGCGGCCCTATTTCCATCACGTGCTGGCGCATGTGGATGGGCGCTACACGCCGATTCCGTTCAACCTGAACACGCTGACCGACCTTTTTCCGGCCAAGATGGCCGAGCGCCTGAGCGACGCGCTGATCGGTGCCTATGGCTACGGCACCAAGGTTCCCATCCTGAAGATGCGCCAGGATGGCAATCCCGAACTCACCTTCCTTGCCGACTACGTGTATTCGCGCGTTTTCGAGAATTACACGTTCAAGCAATGGGGCATGAAGCCCGAGGATCTCGCGCCATCCGTGAGCGCGCGCGTTCCGGTGCATGTCAGCCGCGACGATCGCTATTTTCAGGATCGCTTCCAGGCCATGCCGGTGGATGGCTATACCGCCATGTTCAAGCGGATGCTGGATCATCCCAATATCGAAGTGTCGCTGAACACCGAATACGAGGCCGTTCGCGAGCTTTATCCAGACGCCAAGGTCGTCTTCACCGGTCCGATCGACGAGTATTTCCGCTACGAGCATGGGGCCCTGCCCTATCGCAGCCTGCGCTTCCGCCTCGTCGAAACGACGGAGAGCATGGTTCAGCCGGTCGGCACCGTGAACTACCCCAACGAATTCGGCTTCACGCGCATCACCGAGTTCAAGCATTTGACCGGGCAGAAGGGCGAAGGCTCGGTTCTGGTCGAGGAATATCCCGAGGCCTATGTGCCGGGCACGAACGAGCCCTATTATCCCATTCCGACGGAAGGCACGTCGCAAGCGCTTCAGCCCTACCAGCAGATGGCGCGCGACCTGTCGGGCAAGGTGTGGTTTGCCGGGCGTCTGGGTGATTACGCCTACTACAACATGGATCAGGCCTGTGGCCGGGCTCTCGCCTTGTTCGAAAAGCAGCTCGCCCCGGCGAGCGTCGGTTGAGCGGCAGGGCTCGGAGGCATTGATGGCAACGGTTTCGGTGGTGATGGCGACCTACAATGGCGCCCGGTACATATCGGCCCAGCTGGAAAGCCTCCGCGCCCAGACGCATCTGCCTTCCGAACTGATCGTCGGCGACGACGGATCGAGCGACGCGACCCTCGAGATCGTCGCCGCCTTCGCGGCCTCCGCACCCTTTCCGGTTCGCATCCAGAGAAACGCGATGCGGCTTGGCTATGGCGAGAACTTCCTCACCAATGCCAAGCTCGCGACGGGCGATTACGTCGCCTTCTGCGATCAGGACGACGAATGGGCGCCGGAGAAGCTCGCGACCTGTTTGGCGCATCTTGAACGCGAACAGGCGGTGATGTGCGTTCATGCCGCCTCGCTGATTGATGGCGAGTCGCAGGAAATCGGCACGTTCGACCAGGGGATTACGGGCTTCGAGATTCGCCCGCCTTTGTCTCTGGAGCCTTGGGACGTGTTTTTCGGGCTGACGCAGGTCTTCCGGCGCGATCTCCTCGACCTCATCCCCTCCGACCGGCGCGGCCTCGACAATCACGCGGTCGGCTCGCCTTTGTCGCATGATCGCTGGATTCACTTCCTCGGCGACAGTTTCGGCAAAACCGTGATCCTGCCCGACCGGCTGGTGCGCTATCGCCAGCATGGGAAGAACGCTTATGGCGGCTTGCGCAAGGGGCTGCTTCTGCGCCTGCGCGGCAAGCTCGTCGCCTCCGCCGAGATCATGGACATGCACCAAGGCATCGCCGCGCATCGCGCGAGCCTCCTGCGCGAGGTGGAGGCGAACGCGTCGGATGCCGGGACCAGAGCCCATGCGCGGGCGGCAGCCGCTTATTGGCAGGGTCTCGCCGATCTCTACCGCGATCGCAGAGAGGTCTATCGCGCGCCGCGTCTTGGCGAACGCCTCGCGGTCTTCCGCCGCCTCCGATCCGCCAGGGCCTATGAGGCGGGCGCGGGATTGGGCGGCAAGGTTCTGGTGAAAGACTTCTTCCTTGGCGTGTGCCGACTGCCGGTCGATGCGATCACGCCCAAGGACCACCATACGGCGACGGTGGCAACGCCGCCTTCGCCGCAAAAATGATTCCCGCCTTTTCGATACCCTGCCCTTTCGGAGCCTTTGCATGACTCGTTGCGCCTATGGAAAGATCGCGGTTCTCGCGCCGTCGAACGTCCAGACGGGCGGACCGGAGCTTCTGCATCAGCTTGTGCACGAAATCCGGCGGCAGGGCGGTGACGCGTATATTCATTACGTGCCGGACCCGGAAGCGCCGGTTCCCGAGCGCTATCGGATCTACGATACACCGCCGATGAAGAAGCTCACGCTCGGCAAGAACGATTGCCTTGTGGCGCCGGAAACCATGGTCCGGCAGATCCCGCTCTTCTCCAAGGCCGAGCGGTTCATCTGGTGGCTGAGCTTCGACTTCTTTCTGTCGCAGCGCAGCGGCCCGCAGCGTCTGGCCGCCAACACCTACAAGCGCTCGCTGGTGAAGGCGCAGTCCTTGTCGGGCACCAAGCATCTCTTCCAGTCCCACTACGCGCGGGCTCGCCTCGAGCGCTGGGGGGTGACAGGCGGCATTCTGTCGGACTATCTCTCGGTCGCGCCGGCCAAGGCCGACGCGCCGGCCCGCGAAGACATTATTCTCTACAATCCCAAGAAGGGCCTGCCGATCACAGAGCGGCTGCAACGCGCTCATCCCGGCCTCACCTTCAAGCCTATCATCAACATGACGAAGGCCGAGGTGGAGGACGCCTTCGCCCGCGCCAAAATCTACATCGATTTCGGCGAGCATCCCGGGAAGGACCGCCTCCCGCGCGAGGCCGCCTCGCTTGGAACCGTGGTGATCGCAGGCCAGCGCGGCTCGGCGGCCTTCGCAGAGGACATGCCGCTGGAAGACCGCTACAAGCTCGCCATCGATCCGTCGTTGGAAGCCAAGTTCGGCGCTCTCGTCGCGCAGGTCTTCGGTGATTTCGAGACCCATTTGAAAGCGCAGCAGCCCTATCGCGACTTCATCGCGGGCGAGCGGGACATGTTCTCCGAGCAGGTCCGCGCGGCGTTTTTCCGCTGACGATCAAACCATAGTCTTTGCCCGACAAAGAAGCGGCCGATGCCCAGCGCATCGGCCGCTTCTTTCGTTTGGACATTGCGACAGCGCTCAACGGCGACACGCCATCGGTTAGACACGAAAGAGCCCTCCGACCCGGCATTCGGGGCGAAGGGCTCGAACCGTTTCAAACAGTGGTCGGCCGGTCAAACGACCTTGCTGAGATCCGCCTCGTCGAGCACGACGCCGGAGCATTTGGCACGCAGCCCATGCACCGAGCGAATGGCTTCCGTCAGCGACTGGCGCGGAATGCTGCCCCACCGGGCCAGCACGATGAAGCGATCGACCGAAGGCAGCAGCGCCGAAACATGCAGCGCCTGCTCCAACGAGGTGCTTTCGATCACGACGCGATCGAAGCGGCCGGACAGGCCGGACACGCTGGAGCCTAGCGTTTGAACGCCCGTGCGATTGGCCGACTGGCTGAGAACCGGCAGATTGCCTGCCGGAATGACCGTGGGGTTCTGGTGGCTGCCGGGCTCGGCGACAAGAGAGCGCGCGCTGTGCCGCGCCAGCGCGCCCGCCGCCGCTGTCGAAGCACGTTCGGGATTGCGCGCGATCAACAACACTTCATGGCCGAGTTTGGCCAATTCGTCGGCATAGGCTTTGGCGATGAAGGACTGGTTCTGGGCCTTGTCGTTTTCGAGCGGCGTGATCGCGATGACCATAGGCTCCAGGCGCATCGCGTCCGTCGCCACCAGAAGTCGCTGAAGCGTTCGGTCGAGAATACGATCGGCCTTGTCAGGAGACACGCCGCCAAGAAGCCCGGCCTTCTGGCTGAGCGCCGGAATAAAGCCGAGGAAGGGCACGCCATGCGCTTCCACGTCCGCGCGCCCGCGCAGCGAGCGGTCGAAGAACTCGCGCCCGACGCCGACGGCCGCGCCAAGGGCCCCACCCAGCACGAGCGAAAGCGCCATGACGATCTTGTATTTCGGGAAAAGCGGCGAGTCCGGCTGGACCGCGGTGGTGATGATGCGCGCTGTGTCGATCGGCAGAGAGCGCTGCTGGATCAGTTCCTGATAGCGATCGAGATAGTTCTGGTAGAGCGACTGGTAGGACTGCGCCCTCTGCTCCAGCGTGCGCAGCTGGACCATCGTGGAACTGACGCCCTCACTCTTGGCGGTTGCCGCATCGACATTCTTGTTGATCGCCGCGAGCTCGGATTGGCTGCGAGCGAGCTCGGCCTGGTAGGCGTCGAGCGTGCGCCGAGCCTCGGCACGGATTTGGTCGGCCAGACGCTCTTTCTCGGCCGTGATAGCCTTGGCTTGCGGATTGTCCGCGCCCCAGCGTGCGATCACCGCGCGCTCTCGCTCGGCGGCGAGAAGGTAGTCGCTGGCGATATCGCTGGACGAATTGGCATTGTTGCTGCTGCCGCGCTGGCGCAGACCGATCAGGGTCTGAACGTTTCCGTCCTTGATCGCAGCGGAATAGATCTCCACCTGAGCCTGCGCCGCCGACACGCTGGCACGCGCGTTGATCAGTTGCTGGTTCAGGCCTTCGAGCTGCTGATCGGTCACCAGACGCCCATCGGCCGCGACCAGCCCGTTTGCGGCGCGGAAGCGCGTGACGGCTTCGGCGGCTTCGCGCGAACCACGACCGATTTCCTCGATGCGGACTTCCAACCATTTGCTGATGCGGCTCAGGCCGTCGAGGCGCCCCTCGACCTGATCGGCCAGAAAGGCCTTGCCGTAGGCATCCGCCACTTCGCGGGCCAGCGTCGGGTCCGAGGAATCGAAGCCGATCTCGATCACATAGCTTCGCGCGATGCGGAAGACGGCGAGGTTGGATTGCAAATAAGCGATAGCGCGCTCATCCGCGCTTTCGGCTTCCTGGGGCGTTTCGGTCTTCGGCTCGCTGCTCGAGAAGAGCGAACTCAGCGAGGACAGAAGGCCGTGACTCTGGTGCATCTCATCGACGCGGGCGCCTAGGTTGAGCTCTTTGACGACACGCTCGGCAATGCTGCGCGATTCGATCAGCGCGATCTGCGTCGCGATATATTCGTCCGCCTCACCCAGCGCGCGTCGATCGCGATCGGCCTGCATGAAGTTCGGCGGCTCGGAGAACAGAAGCCGGATCTGCGAGCGATAGGTCGGTACGGTGTTGAGGAGAATAATCGCTGCCAGAACCGCCGCCACGCCCGCGCCGATCGCAACGAGCAGGATCTGCCGCCGAACGAAACCGAATAGGCGATACAACTCGTCGCGCAGATTGCCCGCGCGGCCTTCGCGCACGCCGGCGCCACTGAGGGGCGGAAACTTCATTTCCATACTACAGTCTCCACCATGCCCTGCTGGTCTTGATTACGCCTGATCGGTTTTCGCGGGAAGCAGGAGATCGCGCTCCTTCAAGTCGGCCGGCTCGCGATTCCAGGATGGGCGCTCGAACGCAGATTGCTTGCGCGCCCATTCGGTCTCGACGAATGTCTGCATTTCACGGCGAAAACGAGCCGCCGAGAAATTTTCCGACCGCGCGCGGATGGCCTTCGAATCGAATTCACCCGCCCGCGCTTCAAAGCGCTCGACCGCTTCGATCAAGCCGTCCACAGTCTGGTCTCGAAAGAAGACACCCGCACCCTCGTCGCCGATGCTTTCCACCGCGCCGCCCGCGCCATAGGCGATGACGGGACGCCCGCTCGCCATGGCCTCCACGGGCAGGATGCCGAAATCCTCCTCACCCGGGAAGACCAGCGCGCGGCAATGGCTGAGATGATGGCGAAGCGTCGCGAAGTCGCAGCGCCCGAGGAAGGTCACCGTCGGACCCGCGATCTTCTTCAAGGCGTCGAGATGCGGCCCGTCACCGATCACGACCAGCCGCTTGTTCATCCGCGTGAAGGCCTGAACCGCAAGGTCCGGTCGCTTGTAGGTGACGAGCTGGCCGGCGCAGAGATAGTAATCGTCCACCGTTTCCGCCGGCTCGAAATCCTCGATGGCCACGGGCGGATAGATCACCGTCGACATGCGATTGTAGACGCGCGCGATACGGCGCGACACATGAACCGAGTTCGACACGAACGCGTCCACACGCGCCGCCGTCGTCACGTCCCATATGCGCAGAAAGGGGGCGACGAGCGAAAAGACGAACCGCGAAACGGCGCCCAGTTCCCGGCGATAGACGTGATAGTGATCCCAGATGTAGCGCATCGGGGAATGGCAGTAGCAGATGTGTAGGGCATCGGGCCGCGTGACGATGGCCTTGGCCGGCCCCGATTCGCTGGAGATCACGAGGTCATAATCCGTCACGTCCAGCTGCTCGATCGCGAACGGCATCAACGGCAGGAGCTTCTGGTAGTGCTTGCGACTGCCGGGAATGCTCTGAAGAAAGGAGGTCGTGATCTTATGCTTGCGCAGGATGGGCGACAGACTGGCCTCGTCGACCACAAGGGTAAAGATGTCGGCTTGCGGGTAGAGCTTGCAGAGTTCTTCGAGAACCTTTTCGCCGCCTCGCATTGTCACGAGCCAGTAGTGGACGATCGCTACCTTCACGCTTTCACTCCCCAGTTCCCGAGCGACCAAGTCCGATGACGATGCAGGCTCGCCACTCTCAGGTTCCGGGATGTCGGCATCCGACATGACGCGAAACGGAAAAGAGCAGCGCATCGAAGCCACGGCTTCATCGAAAGTTTTCTCCAAGCACCACAATCGTGACGCTCTCGCCGGCGCCTTGCGACGAGAGAGCGCGATCGCGGACCTGTGGAGAAAGCTTCCGTTAGGTCAATAAGCTGCGCACCAGCAAAACGCCGCATTGCGCATATTCAGTCAGATTGTGCACATTGCGGTGCAGCATTGCAACGCTTACGCGCATCAACATGAGCTTATCCACGCTTCGCGGCCGTTTTGAGAAGATCGGAGCGGTCCGAACTCCATCTCGCTACTTAACTCTTATTAAGCCCTGCGGAAGCCGCGTAAATAAGCCTAAAAATTTCGACAGTTTCACCCGATACGACTGCAGTTCATTGGCGCCAAGGATCGCGATTCAGTTCGAAGCCGGATGCGTCGCCGCGCTGTTTTGGAACCATGAGCTGGTGAAGTATCATCCGACGGCTGCGAGCGCACCGCTTGGCCGCGACCTTCCGCTTGGGCGGAACCGGCCAGCATGCGAGAAGTCCACCCGGCTTCCCCAGTTGGACGGATCTATCGGCCCTTCCTCAAGCCCTACGCCCATCGACGGTCGAAAAGGCGGCCAGTCGAGTCGCAGCTTGCCGGACGCTGAACCGACACAGGAGGCACCCGCGCTTTTCCACCGCACCCTCTTGATCCCGCGCCCTCCATCCTTTACTGCGGGCTTACCGGAGAGGTGGCCGAGTGGTCGAAGGCGCTCCCCTGCTAAGGGAGTATACCAGAGATGGTATCGTGGGTTCGAATCCCATCCTCTCCGCCATGAACGTAACAAGAACTTGCGCTCCAATCCCCTGCATGACATGACATTCCCCAGATTTCGGGCGTTTTTGGGCCGGCTCACTTAGCCGATCGGGGGACGAACCGGGGCACAAACCGGGGGACATTCGGACGCAATGGCGACCAAGCCCAAGATCAAATGGCTGACCCTCCGCGAGGGCATTTGGTACTATGAGCGCCGCGTACCGGATCGCTACAAGCACCTCGATCCCCGATCGAAAGTGCGCCTTAGCTGCGAGACGTCGGATTTTGCCGAAGCGGTGACGGCACGCGATCGTCTCAATAAGATCGCCGAAGCGCACTGGCGCTCGCTGGTGCATAGCGCCGGCACTGATTCGCAAGAACGCTTTCGCGCAACTGTAGCGAGAGCGCGCCTCGAGGGTTTCGCCTATATCCCGGCCAGAGAGTTGATGGAGACGTCGCGAGAGGAGCGATTCGCGCGGCTGGAGCGCGCGGCGGCCAACCTGGAAGGCAAACCCCAAACGAAGGCCTCGTCAGCCGATCATCAGCAACTGTTCGCGGCGGTGATGGGCACAGCCGAGGAGCCGCCGATCCTCATTTCAAACCTCGTCGAAGAATATGAGAAGGCAACTAAGGACAAGCTTTTGGGCAAGTCCGAAAAGCAGGTGCATAAGTGGCGCCTGCCTCTGACGCGGGCGGTGGGCCATCTCATCGCCGTCATCGGAGACAAGCCAATCGCGGCTGTCACCCGCGCCGACGCAATCCGCTTTCGTGATCGCTGGTTCGAATGGATCAGCACTGGCAAGCCTGAAGAAGGACCGGATGGCGAAACCGTCATGCGAGTGCTGAAGGCGGAAACGGCCAACAAGGACATCACGCATATCGGCAAGATGATCGCCCTCCTTTCGGATCGGCTTGATCTCGATTTGCCGCGGCGCTTCCAGGGCCTTCGCTTTGTCGCGGATGAAGAAGACGAAGAAGACGGACGCGCCCCCTTCGCGACCAGTTGGATTCGCGACCGCATCTTGGCCCCGGGCCTGCTCGAGCGCCTGAACCCAGCGACGCGTGGCGTTATCCTGACCATGATCAACACGGGCGCGCGGCCCAGCGAATTGACGGGTCTGAGGCCTGCCGACATTCGCCTGAAGGCTGAGATACCGCACATCCGAATCACCAGCTACACGGGAAGGAAGCTGAAGACCCCGTTTTCCAAACGGGAGTTGCCTTTGGTCGGACCCTCGCTGGAAGGGGCCAAGCTCCTGCTGGCGACGGCCGGCGAATATAAGGACAACACAGATTCTCTGTCCGCCCTCGTCGGCAACTTTTTCCGAGACCATGATTTGAGGGAGAGGGAAAGGCAGACGCTCTACTCCCTTCGCCACTCCTTCAAGGATCGCCTCACCGCAGCAGACGCGCCGGACATCATCGATGCCAGATTGATGGGCCACAAATTCAACCGCCCCGGCTACGGCGACGGCCCAACCCTTGAGAAGAAGTTCGAATGGGTCAAGAAGATCGCGATCTATCGGCCTTCGGACGAGCCGTCCTGATCGATCTTCGCGCTCGGTAGCGGAAACGGCCCGGTGCCGGCAGGTGCCGGCCATAGCCCTTGCTACGGCTGGCACCTCCACGGAGTGAACGAGGTATCAACTGATCCCATAGCAGCGGAAACTCATCCCTCGTTGGGTCAGCGGGGCGAACTCCCTCGCTTCAGCTACCGCTATGCATCAAGCAGGAAGGTGGCTGCGCCATTCCCCCAGAGGAAAACTTCATTGTGAGCCTGTCCGATCCCGACCGGCACGACAGCGTCTGCGCTGTCAAGGAATTCTCCGTCCACAATGATGCTATCAATATAGAGATTTCGATCCTTACCTGGGCCGGCATTGACGTCGTTGACAAACTCCACGCTCACGCTGCGCGCGTCCGCGAAATACCCGGAAACATCTACGTTCTGCCACACACCCTGCTTGTGTGAGGCGTTCACAGTCCGAACATCGCCAATCTGCTCTCCGTCAACCCGGATGATGAATTGAGCGTGGCCGTCATGCGCGTCTTCAGAAATTCGCAATCTCATTCCCGTCGGGGAAGACGCATTATCGAAATCGAAAGCGGCCTTGCCATTGCTCCAGAGGGCGGTTTCCCGGCCAGACTGCCCCGCTCCGGCGATAATCTTTGCATCCCCTCCGTCTACGACGTTCCCCTCAATGCTCACATGATCAACATAGAGGTTTCGATCTTTGCCGGCGCCGGCACCCTTGTCGTTGATGAATTCCACCACGACCTGACGGGCGCTTTGAAAATCGCCCCGCAGCTCAAGATCGTCCCATTGGCCGGCCTTATGCGAGGCGTGGGCTGTCTGAACGCCACCAACCTGCTTCCCATCGACCTTCACAACGAACTGAGCGTCGCCTTGGTATGAATCTCCAGACACTCGAAGCTTTAGAAGATCTGAATTTGCCTCTTTTGGCGTAGCGACAAACAAGTGGGATTGACCATTGATGTCTGTGAACTCCCCGACGACCTGACCTTTTGCGTTGACATCGAATAGATGCACGTCTTTCGCTTGAGGCACCGCGATGTTGGGAATATTGGTATTGATTGCGTCTTCTACGATTGGGCCAGAAAATCTTGAATATCCATTACCGTCGATACGGAAATTACCAATTTCAATTGGACCCCAATGACCGCGATAGTCATACCCATCCAAGGGGTTCGCATACGTACCAGTAACAGCCCCCATGACATCAAAGCCAGTTACATAAGTGTTTATTTCATTGTATACTACGCCAGAATTTTCTCCATCAATATAGAATCCATGTACAGGGTAATACCTGAATCCTGAATATGTTTGCTCTATTGGTCCTGAGAAACTACCAAATACTCTTCCCGCATCATCAATATTGGCTGAAATGGAGTAAACACCATCCCCGAAGTCGATCAGCTTGGCGAAATTATATTTCGAAACGGAAATCATTTTTCCTCCACGCCAGCCCCAAATTCGAGCCGGCCAAAACCTCCTTAAGTTGTGCTGGAAGCCGCTCAGGAATGCTACCTATACGCGAGTTAGGCGATCAGAATTTTAACCATGTTGCGAAGCTACAACATCATCGATACCGATCGCAAACCGTGCGCGGTTGGGCTTGACTTCACTCTTGATCTGCCCGCAGGAACAATGCGCGCGGTAGCGGAAACGGCCCGGTCACGGTCGGCAGCGGCCAGAAGCCGTGCCAGGGCCGATGCTCCACCGACGTGAACCAGGTCTTGAATTCGGTGACGCATCCGCCGCGCAGGCGCCACGGGCCCCAGTCCTGAACGCCCGGCGGGCGGTTGGTCGGCGTCCCGTCCTGCTGGTCTTCGAATTCGAACATGGCGCGCCGGAACCGGCCGGCCGGATCGCCGAAATAGATCTGCTGCCGTCCGTCGATGTAGCGCGCGTCGGAGCGCACCTTGCTCATGACGCCTGAGACCAGCGCATCTCGGCCGTCACAGACGGCGCTCGTCTGCGTGAACGCCTCGAACACGACGACCGAGCCGGAGCACTCCCCGGTGTCAGGATTGACCCGCCCGTCGCAGATGGTGACCGGCGCGAGAACAGGGGCATAGCTCACCTCGAGCCGGCCGGCCTCATAGCGAAGCCCTTGGGCGGAGAAGTAGGCGACGAGCGCCACCACGCCGCAGCCGATCGTCAGGACGGCCCTTTTCGCCGCGCGCCGCAAAGCCTGCAGATGCTCATTCATCGCTCGTGTCCTTTGCGATGCGGCCGCGACGAACGCGCCAGAAGTGGAAGAGGTCGATGATGAAGCCGCTCACCGAAACGCCGCCGATGCCGACGACGAAGGCCGACAGGCGCGCCAGTTCCTCGGTCGTGCCGGTGATCGGCCCCAGCTGGGCCGTGAGGGTCGGGATCGCGATCGGCGCGAGATAGACGGCGCAGATGCCGCCGACCGCGACCTGGATGACGCCGTCGGTGAAGCTGCCGCGCCGGGTCATCCAGCCGACGGCGCCGCCGAGCGCGCCACCAAGCGCCAACCGCGCGTCGGCGCTGAAAAGCCATTCCATGTGCTGCCCGTCCTTCTGTTGGGGCTGAGTCGACGGGCTCGGGCGAGCGCGATCAGGAGCCGGCCGCGCGGACCGCGCCGGCCAGCGCGTCGTGGCGCGCCCCGCATTCGCCGAGCGCCTGACGGTCCCTCCCCCAAAGCCGGACGGCCTCGGGCATCGTCAGATCGCGCGGCGGCACGTCAGCGACGGGCCGGCACGGCTGCGTCAGGCTGGGCGGGACGCGGGGCGGAGGGAGCGGCAGAGGTGCGACCGATACGGTCGAGTTCGTTCGACACGCGGCGAGGCACAAAGACGCGGCAAGCAGCGCCGCCGGCCGGAGGAGCTTCATCGGGTTTCTCCTGAAGGGCTTGCTCGAGAGAGACGAGGCGCGCCTCCTGCTCGGCCGTGCGCCGGGCATAGTCCGCCTCGATCGCATTGATTTTGGTCTGCCGGGCGGCTCGGTCGGCTTCAGCCGCCTGGGTCGCCTCGATCAGGCGTTCGGCGTTGGCGAGGCTTTCGACCTTGCGCCCGTCCTCGCGCGCGGCCGGCAAGGCGAAGAAGACGCCGTAAGCGCCGACCATGCAGCAACCGATCGCGAGGCCGGCGACGACGGCCGCGGCGAGGTTGAACCTGTCGAGCGGGCCCATCATTCTTCATCCCCGATCGGGAGGAGCGGGACGGTCTGTCCGGCCAGCGCGTGGGTGCAGTCATCCAGGAACTGGATATGTCCGTCCCTGACGAAGGAGTGGCAGACGAGGGGCGGCGGATCGATCGTTTCGCCGGCCATCACCCGCTTATGCTCATCGTCGGTCAAAGGCTGCACGCCCTGCACGAGGACCGACGGCTGGAAGGTTGGCTTGCCATAGTCGCCGTTCCAGGACCATCGTGGACCGGGCCCCTCGCCCACCCGGATTCCGTGCCGCTGGTTGCACCCGGGGCATTGGAGGAAGAGTTGCCCGCCCGCGCCGAAGCGCAACACACCGCGCGCGCCCATCATTCGATCCCCGACACGCAGAGCTCGGCCTCGCCGAGGCGCTGCGCGTCACCCATCTCGCGACGCTTCACCAAGCCGTTGACGATCTCGCCGCCCGCCTTGTTGAATGCCGTCTGCGCTTCGCAGGCCGGCCGGTAGCGCCGCGCTGTCAGATGCCGGGCGGCCGTGGATCGGATCATGGCCGGCGCGCCGAAGTTATAGGCTCCCGACGTCATCGAGGCCTGCACGCTGACCGGCGCGGCCAGGAACCCCGGAACGCCATCGACGAGCGGCAGGTAATAGTCGCGCACGACGCGGCGCCGGAGCATCGCCTCGCACTCGGCCGGCGTGAAGCTCATGCCGGATTTGACCGGCTGGCCGTTGATCCGGGTTTCGCCGTAGCAGATGTCCCAGATCTTGGCGTAGCGGTCCCAATGGGATTTCAGGGCAAGCCCTTCCCACGGCTTGATCAGCCGATCGACGGCCAGCGCGACGGCCGGCGGGGTCAGCCCCTTGTCGATCGCGGCGCGGATCGTGGCCGGCGTTTCGGCCGGCGTGCGTGCAGTCCAAGCGGACCAGCCGCCGGTGATGGCGAGCGCGGCCGCGCCCGCGAGAGCGGCTTTTCCGCGCTTGGTGGCGACGATCTTATGGACGGGCATCGTCATCCTCCGGCAGCGAGTTCTGCGCGACGATGCGGGCGACGAAGGCGCCGGCCGAGGCGAAGGCGCAGATGAGCGCGAAGATGCGCGGCTGGATCGGCAGCGCGCCGTCGAAGGCCGGCAGCGCGACTTCGAGAAGGGAAAAGAGGAAGGCGGCCGCGATGAAGCGCAGCGACCAGGCGCGCCTGATCACCGCCCGCCAGTTGGCGACGAGGGTCATGGTGTCTCCGGGGCGTAAAGTGGGCTCGTGAAAACAAGCTGACGAATTGATGGTGGTGGAGTCGCCGAAGCGTGCGAGGCTGCCGGGCAACCTCGAAAGGATCGGCACATGGGTGAGAAGCGCAAAGGCTCCAAAGAGGGCCGCAAGCCCAAGAAGGCGGTCGAGAAGACGATCGCTGCAGCCCCCAGCCTGAAGGGCGGCGTTCTGGCCGGCGGGAAGTCGGCTAAGTAGCGGCGTCGATGGTAGCGCGGTGCACCCGCGCTCCGTTGAGGGCCCGGCGCTATGGCCGGGCTAGTTGGGTCAGGCGGCGATCGCGCCGACGCCCTGCAGGTAGGACTTCAGGGCGTTGTAAAGCCCGGTCTTCTGCGCGGTCGACGTGAGCGCGCCGCCCGTGTGGATCACGGCCACCTGCGCGTCGCCATAGGAGCTGTTGTTGCGCAGGAGGTCGAGGCCCGTCGCGAGCGAGGCCGAGGCCGTGGTCAGCGTAGCGGCCTGAGCGCCGTCGACCAGAAGCTCGGACGCGCCCGCCCCCGTGCGGTTGGCGACGACATGGTGCGGCGAAGCCGTCGAACCCGAGCCGCCGAGGCCGCCCGTGGTCTGGCTGACGCGGCCACCATGCCCCGACGCGCGGGAATGGACGTTGGTCCGGCCGTTGGCCGAGCCGTAGTCCTCGCCCGTGGTGCCGTCCACCAGCGTGAAGACGCCGATATGGGCGCTGTCCTGCTGATGCTTCGCGCCCGTCGCGGTGGAAGGGTTGAAGTTGACCGACGCGAACTTGGTCGAACCGTCGCCCTTGTAGCCCCGATCCTTGGTCCAGGTCGGGAAGGTTGAGGCGTTGGTCGAGGTCAGCGTGTAGGCTGTCGAGACAAGGTTTTCGTTCGCCGCCTGCTGCGAGTGAGCCGCAACGATATGCAGCTCGTCCAGGACTGACAGGACGCCTGCCGTCTTGAGATCACCAAACAGCTTGTCCACCAGCGCGCGCCGCCTGTCGCTCGGCGGCGAGGTCATGCGCGCGACATAAGCCGAGGCTTCCGAATTCGCGAAGGCATAGGCCGGATAGAGGGCCAGAAGCTGATCGCGCAGGATCGCCGCCGCCTCCTTGTGGATCGGCGTCGTCGGATGCGTCTCGTCGTTGCAGTTTGTCGCCCGGATCACCGACCCGACCGGATGCGCCAAAGTCAACGTCCCGCCCGTGATCGTCACCGTGTAGGGGCCCGAGCCCGTCACGCTGACCACCTTATAGGGGAAGTTCTGCGCCGGGACCGGCTCGACATTGGCCGTGCCGGGCTCGATCACGAACGTCTCGTCCACATCGGGCTTGTCGGCCATGACCAGCGTCGTCGCCCCCACGGCCGAGGCCGAGGTCAGCGACGATGTGAACGAGCGCAGCTTGTACTTAGACGGACCAGAGTCCGCGTCGGAACAGAGCGCGGCGATGTCGAGAAGCGCGTCAGGGCCGCCGCTCGCGCCGATCCCGTTGCGAATGCGCGTGTTGGTCTGGTCCTTGTAGCCGCCCAGCTCGTAGCCGATGCCGCCGACGCCCGATGTGTACCAGGGGAACTGGTTGGCGAGGTCGGTGCATCGATAGTTCGTCAGGATGTTCTCCATCGAACCATTCCGCGTGCCGGTCGAAACGCGAGGCGCAAGCGTGCCCTGCGTCACCTTCGTGTGCCCGAACGAGCGCATCTGCGCATAGAGCCGCTGAAGGTTGGCCCAGATGCGCGTATCGGTCTGCCCGCCGCCAATGTCATTCGTGCCGAGGCCCGAATAGGTCATGGTGTGGAAGCGAGCATAGGCGCGGCTGAAGTAGTTGTTCGCCACCCAATGCCCGACCTGACGGCCGCCCAGCGAGTGAGAGAAGAACGGGATACCGGCTGCGAAGGCGGCGCGCTTGGCATAGCCGCCGCCGTTGTCGCCCACGCCGCCACCGTCCGACAGGCGGTCGGTGATGCTGTCGCCCACGATGAAGAGGCTCGGCACCTGCGTCTTTCCGTCAACCGGAACGCCGACGACCATCACCGGAGCGGGGCCGGGCAACGTCGCGCCGCCCGAAGGCTGATTGATCCCGCCCGGGATCATCACGAGGTCAGCCGGCGCGCGGGTGTCCACGGTCGGATCGTAGATGTACGACGTGCCGAGGGTCTGACCGCAGACATAGACGACCGCGCCATCGGGAATGTCCGCGATGGTGTTCGTGATGATCTCCGTCGAGTCCTCGAACTCCGTCAGGCCGAACATGGAAGGCGTCAGTTCGTCCGCGAAGTAGAGATCGCAGCCACCCGGAATGGTGAAGGTCTGCGAGCCTCCGAAGAGAAGGCGAACGACCGGCGTGGGCGCGCCCGGGATTTCGACCGAGGCTGCCGCGATGGGCGTGCCCGGCCCCGCCAGCTCTTCCGAACTCGTCAGGGCTTCAATGCGAACGGTCGAGAACCCGACGTACAGCGACTTCTGCGAGCAACGGCCGATCTTCATCGGCTTGCGCGCATAGGTGCGGGTGCGAGTGCCGAAGGCCCCGCGCGAGGCGTTGTTCACCTGCCCCGCCATCGCGACGTTCTTGTAGCCAGCCGCGAGCAAGCCCGGCCAGTTGCCCTTCGCGTTCACGCCGACCTGCGACGAACTTTGCAGCCCGCTATTGGTCGCGTTGGGGTGCGTCTCCGTGATGGTGATCGGGATGGATTCGCCAAGCGTGAGCGAGCCGGAGCCCTTCACGACAAAGGCGTCCGTCCCGTCGTCCACGAGCTTCAGCTTGTTGCCTGAAACCGTGAGCGTGAGGGTCGAGCCGATGGCGCGTCGTGCGACGCGGAACAGCGGTGTGTTCTCAGCCTCGTCCGCATACACGGAATAGGAGTTGGCCTGCGCCGTCTGGAACAGGTTGTTCAAGGTGACCGGGGCGCTGGCAGCAACGGCGATCGACATCGAGAGCTTGCGTCCGCTGGTTGTCGTCAGCCTCGCAGCGATCGTGCCGACGGCCGAAGCTGTCAGACCGACCAGCAAGGTGCGGCGCGAAGCGTCCAAGGTCAGCCTCCCATCGTTCGGGGCGATGGTGGCGATCGCCTCACCATTGTTCAAGCCGGTGATCGCGGCGATCGGCAAGCCAGCGGTGGAGTTGGCCACGAACGACGCCGAGGCCGGGCCGAGGCCAAAACTGCCAGCCGGCAAAAAGGTGCGAGCAGCGACCGCGATGGCATCTTTGAAAGGTACGATCCGCATCTTCGCCAGTTGCTGGTATTTGTGCGCGGGGTGGACAATAGCTGCCCCCGGAATGTCCGCGGATGCGACACGGTTGACGACCGCGCCGACGTCGTGAGCCTTGGCGAGCCTGCCGTTAACATTCGCCGCCGTCGCATCGGCTTGCGAGTTTCGTGCGCCGCCGACACCCGTCACCGTCCATCCACCGCCCTGTCGGGCCACGACGGATGCAACGGTGAAAATGCGAGCGCCCGTTTCGAAGTTCGAAGTACCGGCCTCGAAGGCCAAGGTGTCGCCGATGTCCGGCTTTTCGGAGAGGTGGATGACATTCGTGCTGTTGGCCGACACCGCTTCCAAAAGCGTCGCCTGCCACGAGTCCACGACCCATTTGCCGAAGTCGGAGGGATCGCGGCTGTCCTGCCAGGGATCGATGCCGATAAAGGTCGGAGCGTCGCGGGTGGTGCTTTCGATCTTGCCGCCGCCATTGCCGACGATCCAGTCCCGCCAGCGCTGGATGGTCCCACCGGCAGAATTTCCAGAACCGGACGGGGTCTGCGTGACGCCAGGGGTGATGAAGCTATTCGCCGGAACGGTGACCGATGGCGGCGTCGCAAGCTGCACGAGCGGCATGCCGGGGTAGCGGGATTGCAGCTTGGCGGCGAACTCTTCGACCAGGGTTTGCATGCCCGCGAAGGTCTGGTTGGTCGCGAGGTTGTTTCGCCCGTGAGCCGAGATCGCGACGTCGAACATGGGCTCGGGCTGGAGCAAAGCGCAAGCGTCCGCGATCCAGTCGATGACGCCCTTGGCGTCGGTCGGGGTCGCGTCGGAGCTAACGCCGTCGCGCATTGTCGCGAAGAAGTTGGACGAATAGCGGGCCGTAGTCATCCAGTTCATGGGACCGCTGGCGACGTCGCCGAGGGCCTGCTGGAGATACCCCGCATCCCCGCGACCGGCTGCAAGCTTGGCCGAGACCGTCGTTTGATCCGTGATGCTGTCTGCAAACAGGATCGGGCAGACCTGCCCCTCCCAACCCTCGGCAACAAACATAACAGGGCCGAACGACCCACCGATCGCGGACGCCGTACCGGAGCCGGTCGGTCGGCCCGTCACCGAGAAGTCGTTCGTCAGGCTTTCCGCGCCGACCTCACCCGCCTGATACATCGGCGGCAACGCCGGATAAGCACCATGCTCGGCGGCGACCCAATTGACGTCCAGGAAATAGAGACCGTTGGCCGGGAGTGTCGCCATGGGATCGTTCCAGACGCGTTCCGCAGGCGCGAGAACTTTCGACGTCGAGCCGCCCCATTTGACCTGAGCGACGACTGCGCCGTCTGACCATCGGCGCGCGTCCACCCTCTGGATCGTCACCGGGAAGTTGTTCGGCCGAACGCCGAAGATCGTGTTGACCACGTTGGCCCAGAGGAAGCGGCCATTTCGGGCCTCGAACGTGGTGGAGAAGGCCCATGAACGATACTGGTACTTGGCGAAGGACGTCCCGTTGCCGCCCGAGCGGCCAGACGTGTCACCGGAGGCGTAACCGCTGTCGTTGATGGCATAGTCGGTTGGCAGACCGAAGCGGTTCGACGCAAGCATGTAGCGGTTGCGCTTCCCTCCACCCGGCACGAGGACGCCGGCACCGATCGCGCCGGCCAGAGAGCGTTTCGTGGCGTTGATGCGCGCAGGTGTACGGGCCATGACGGGCCTCCTATGTCAGGACACGAAAAAGGCCGCACAGGGCGGCCTTGA
This sequence comes from Aureimonas sp. D3, assembly GCF_001463805.1. Lineage (NCBI taxonomy): Bacteria > Pseudomonadati > Pseudomonadota > Alphaproteobacteria > Hyphomicrobiales > Aurantimonadaceae > Aureimonas > Aureimonas sp. D3. The sequence continues at coordinate 24,605 of NZ_BBWM01000059.1, forward strand.
GTGAAGTCAGGTTCAGGCAAGGATAGGGAACTGAAATGCCCTCACGGCTGTTTGCAGCCACGAGACGCGCCGTTCCTCCCCGGCGATGTACCGACCGCGCCACCCGGCTCATGTGTCAGGGTGGCGCGGTCGATTTGTTTTCAGATGGTCGCAGCCTCGCGGAAGAGATCATCGATCGCCTCGGCCGAGAGCCCGAGGGCCTGCCCCAGCGCGGCGATCAGCGGATGATTGCGCTTCAGCTCGGCCGCATATTCCCATTCGATCCGGGCCTCTTCACCCGCCTGCCCCGCCATCTGCGCGATGGCGGCTTCGGCTTTCGAAAGGAGGCCGGAGCGGGAAAGAGCGATCCGTGCCTGCCGCATGGTCACGGTGGCCGGCACGGGAGCCGGAGGCGGCGTGGGCGGGACGCAATCATCCCGCACCGCAAGCGGGACAGCCTGCCAGCCAACACCCATGAAGCGCGGAACCTCTGTCGCTGGATCGTAATCCGGCAACGGGGTGAACGTGCCCTCGCCCACGATGAGGTCGGCTGCAACGGTGCGATCGTAGAAGCCGTTCTTGGTCAGGTGAGCCTGCGGCATGTCACTTCACCTTAATGTAAACGCGGGGCTTCGTGGCAGACCGCTTGTAGTATTCTTGGAGAGCCGGCAGACCATTCTGGTTCGTGGTGTAGTCAACCCTCGGCAGTCGCCTCTCCAGCGCAGGATTGTAGTCGTAGAACGATCCGCAGAACGCGTACTCTGTCGGATTACTCGTCCTGACGACATTGCTGACCAATGCTCCATCGGCGCTCACATCGAACTCCGTCTGTAGGACGCTGCTCGGGAATGCGGCGTTTCCGCTGCTGGCGATGAGTTCCTCGGAGTCGTCGCCCGCCGTCCAGATCGTCAGTCCTGTACTTGTGTACGACTGCCAGATCGTTCCGTCGAAGGGGGTTCCCTCGAACCGGAACATGGGCATGACGATATTGCCGCTGATGCCAGCCGGGCCGGTCGTGATCGTTCCCGTCTGAGACTTTCTGTAGTCCACGAGGCCGCCAGTGCTGGCGGAGGAAGAGTGGAAGGAGTGCCTGTATCGTCCTGCGGTCACGATCAGAGCAGAGCGATACTGTGAGGTCGAGTTGGTGTTATTGTAGCCCGAGAGCATCGCTTTCCCGCGAAGCGTCAGGTTCAGGATGTCCGTGCCTGCCCAGAAACCAATGTGCGTCTGTGTGCTGTCGGTCGGATAGCAGATGCAGGAGAACGCCCACTCGCTCCGGTACTTGTCCCATGCGAAGCCGACATAGGACACACTGGCCGTTATCGGCTTGAGTCCGTCACCACTCCTGTTCAGGAGGTCGGAGACCGACTTGTAGACCCACGACGCTCCGCTGTCGATCGTGATCAGGAAGCCGCAGTCGCCGAAGTTGACGACGATCGTCTTCCCATCAGGCGACTCTTCCTTGACACCGAACGGCACGATCTTCGACTCGCGCCGGCGAGACGAGAACCACCCGCCGGAGGGGCTTGTCCCAGAGGCGATGCTGAACGTGCTGACGACGGTCCACGATGTGCCCGTGAGTGTCCGATAGAGCGTGAAGGCCGTGTTAGAGTTGGCGGCGCGTGTCGCCGCATAGACCGCACCGTCCCTCGCCTGCCATGCGATGAACTCCATGGGCGGGTTGATGGTCGACTGTGCCGGATCGAAGGTTCCTGGGTCGAAGTTCTGCCAGGCGTTGTGAGCTACCCCAACGGGCAGATTCTGGCAGCGCGTGTATCGGATGTTGTTTCCGTTGGAGTTTCGGCTGAAGAACAGGAGTGTCCCGTTCGGCAGCTCGAACAGGTACTCCATTGTGTCGAAGCCCGCGATGTTCTGGACGTTGGGAATGGAGTCTCGCTGTCCATTCTGAATGGTAGAGACCGACGTGGCGTCGATTGAGCTGAGCGCTGAAGCTCCTGACCGTCTGTAGAAGACCTCGTTGGTGGACTCCCTAAGGAGCGGACGGATGTTGCCGCCAGGGATGGTGAGGGTGCTCGTGTACCACAGCGAAGGGCTGGCGTTATTGAACTGTCCAGTCAGGCTAGTCCCGTCTGGATTGAGGATCGTCAAAATACCATTCTGGAGCGTGAAGAGCCTGTTGCCCTCGAACCACTGTGCGGCGACGGCGAAGTTGCTGCCAGAGGAGCCATTGATGTAGACGGTGCTCTGTAGGCCGACGTTCTGCTCGCCATACTGCTTGACGTAGACGGGTAGGACAGTCGCGAGGTCCGGATAGCTCGCCAGCGGCACGATCTGCCCAAGGCACTCCAGCCAGTTCGGGCCGGGCTCGGGAGTGACCGAGAGCCGGAGCATGTACGAGCCGATCGAATACGCTTTGATCGCCGTCGTCGCCACGTCCTGTAGGAGCGGGCCGAGCGTCTCGGCGTTGACGACGCCCTTGCCGCTGCCTGTCTTGATCTGATCGGCGGTGGCGATCGTGATCTGCCCTAGCTCATAGGCTGTGCCGCCGCTGTTGACCTTCACGAAGTAGCCGGCTTCGGCTGCCGAGATCGCCGGCATCTTCAGCCCGGCCGCATATCCTCCGGCCAGCACCGCCTGCGCAAGCGCTTTGCGATACCAATGATAGGCAGAGAACAGGCCGCCCGCGACGGGGGTATCTTCCGCCTCGTTCGACCAGCGCGAGGCCAGCGTAGCTGAAGACATCGCCTTTCGCATGAAGTGGAAGCCCGAGAACATTCCCGGCTCGACATCCACGTCCTCGGCCGCGTTCGCCCAAGACTTCGCTTTGTCACGGGCGTTCCCCGCCGTGGTGACATCCTTGCCCGTCTGCACGCGATCGGCGGCAGTCTTCACGACGTCGGCGGCCGTGCTCTCGGCATTCTCGGCCGTGAACTCGCCGACATCGGCGATCGCATTGAAGTCCTTCACGAGATTCTGACGGTGCCCGCCCTGCCCGAGACCGGACGGGTTCTTAGTGGCGTCCCACTGGTCATTGTTGGCGGCGCGGATGCGGGTGATTGCCGCTTGGATGAGAGCCGGGAGCGCCATCAGAGTTCCTTGATTTCGAAGGGCATGGAGAGGCCGGGCCCGTCGCCCTCCCACTGCACCTGTTCCAAGGGCGAGGGAGCGCGAAGGCGGCCCACGAAATTCCGTGTGATCCCGTTGAAGAGATCCGTGGGGTCGGGGATGACGAAGACTTCCCTGTGGACGCCCTGCCGGCGGACCATCTTGAGGAACTGTCCATAGGCCTCGTCGGCCGAGAGATGCTGCAGGCCGAAGCGATGGACGCGGATCGGCCGGCGCGGGTCGAAGAACTCGTCACCGCTGAGCGCCGTCTCGATCGCCGTGGCGAACTCGAAGGTCAGCGTATCGCCCCAGCTATAGTTGATGCGTGGGCGGATGGTCGGCCCGACGAAAAGCCGGCCGAGCTTGAAGAAGCGGTCCGGGTTGCCGGGATCGATGAATGTCAGACGCATGTATTGCGCCGTGATGGGCGTAGGAAGGAGGATAGCCGGACAGGTACGGAACCCTTCGATGTCCTCGGCCGTGAAGCCGCCTAGCCAGAAACTGTCGTCTTCCCATTCCAAAGTGTCGAGGCTCCAGGGCGACGAGAACAGGCCCGGCCAGAGGTCGTAGACGTCGTAATGAAGGTAGGTCGAGAAATCCGGCTTCTCGCTGAGTTCGACCAGCATGCGCGAGGTCAGCGTGCCGCCATGGTTGATCGGCGAGATCAGGCTGACCGTGCGCGGCTTGCCGAAGTTGATCGTCAATGTCGCCTCGCTCTGGGAAAGACCCACGGATCGCGCGACCTTGGCGTATTGCCGGCTGAGAAGGTTCGAGAGCGGCAGCGTCGGCTGCCAGGAGCCGCCCGACAGCGCGCTCGCGTCCAGCGTATCAAGCCAGTTCTCGCTTCCGAGGGTGATCCGCGAGTCCATGCGTCATCCGTAAATGTCGAGAGTGATGACGCCGGCCTCCGCCTTGTCGCCGTTTCGACGCGGCAACACGACCTCCCTGCCGATCACGAGCATCGGCCGACCGGCGTCGAGGTCGAAGCGCGGCAGCTGAAGGGTTACGATGCTGCCGAGACGAATGCCGATGGCCACCTCGTCCTTCAGCGGGACGCGGTAGCGCTGGCGCCGCTGGCCGCGCAGGGCAAGTTGCCGGCCGGCCTCCGCCTTGGCTGCCGCTTCTGTCGCGAAGAGCGAGGCGAAGGTCAGTTCGGAGGCGCGCAGGTGAATGGTCTTGAGGGTTTCGTTCTCGGCCGAGGCCGAGCGCGTTTCCTTGGTGGCGAACGCTTTCAAAGCCGTCGTGGCCGCCGTCTTGTTCAAATCGGCTTCCGATTGGACGAGCCAGGCCGGCGCATAGGTCACCGTCACCTTCCAGGCCGGCACGCCGTTCTGCGCGTCGTTGGTGACGATTCGCTCGATCCCCTGTCCGCGATCGAGGATCACGCTGAGGTCGAGCACGGGCCCGCTTGCGCCGGCCGCAACGTCCACTTGGCCGAACCGGAACACGCCCGTTGCGTCGGGGCATATCCAAGCGCCCATAGAGGCCAGAACGGCCGTGACGGCCGGCAGGACGTTTCGCGTGTTGGCCCCGATCCAGATGCCGACGTCCGCGCCGTTCAGCGCGTGGAGGGCGTCGAGTTCATCAGCGTTGTAGTCGGCCCCGGCGTCGAAGCCCGAAGCGTCGAGCATCCGGCGCGCGACCTTGCCGACCGAACGCCCGCCCGGTGCGCCCTCGGTGATATCGGCCGTGATCGCGCCTTTCGGATTATCGCCTATCCTGATCTGCCCCGTGGATGGGCACCGCCCATAGGCGCGCTCCGGAATGGTAGCGGCCATCAGCGCGGCGAAGGTCGAATAGCTCGCCCCCTTCGTCAGCGGCACACCGTCATCCCGGACCTCGTCGAACTCGCAGCCGTTCGAAGCGAAGTCGAACACCAGCTTGAAGCGATTGGAGACGATGCCGGGAACGTTTCGGTTGACACCCCAGGCCAGCGGCTTGGGCTTGTCCTTCAGGTCCTCGGGCGTTCCTTCGGCGTCCGTCTTCGTTCCGTCTGTCGTCGTGCCCTTGTAGGTCTCGGTCTGGATCGGGACGCGCAGGTCATCGAGGCGGTCGCGAATGCGGATCGTGGCGACGGTCCAAGACACTTCGATCTGCTCCATGATGCCGGTCAGCACCAAGGCGCGCGAAGTGAAGCGCGCGTCCACGTCCTCCAACGCCCAGATCGTCACCCGCCGGCCATCGACGGCGTAGCGGGCGAGACGGTCGAGGTTTTCCCCCGCGCCGTCGTCGCCGATCGCCACCTCGATGAAGCCGTAGCCGACGCGCGCTTCGCCCGAGGTCGTTCCGTCGTCGAAGATCGACTGCTCGAAGTTGCCGGGGTTGATGACCCGTCCCTCGTAATGCCGATGGGGCGGGTTGTCGTTCGGTCCGGTCGTGTAGCCGTCGGTCGCGAGGCGCTCGACGACGACGGCATTGACCTCCGGGTGGGGGTCGAAGGCTTCGAACTCCACCAGGTAAATCATGCCGCCATCGCCTTTCGCTTCTCTCTAGCCGACTGACGCCCGGTCAGACGGTTGCCCTCTTCCACCGATCCCTTCACCTCGATCGCACCCTGCGCCGTCGCCTTCGCGAGAGTGGCAAAGCGGGTTTCGAAGGAAGCTTGCAGGCGAGAGAGACCCGCCACGACGGCCGAGTTGTCGTTGGCCGTCATGACCGCGCGGGGCGCGGCCTGCATGTTGAGGGTCGGCATGCCGCGGGTCAGACGCATCGTGTCCACCACGGCCGGGCCGCCCCACGACGCGACGTCGCGCTGCGACCAGACCACTTCGCCGCGATGGACAAGGCCAGCGACGTCATGGACGCCACCGGCGCCCGTGTAGCCGCCGGTCGCCCAGCCCCGGCCTTCTGCCTGGCCGAAGAGACCGTAGTGCGCGGAGGCGTAGACCTCGGCCGAGTAGCCCTTCGGCAGCCCGAACGTCTCGCCGGCCGCGATGGCCGCCGCGACGTCCTTGTTCTTGGCGAGGTAGGGGGTGGCGCTTTCGTACGTCCACCCGCCATTGCGCGGGGTTTCCGTGGTCGCCGGGTTTGTCCCCGGAACCGTGATCCCCTGCTGACGGGCTGCCGCTGCCGCTGCCGCATAGTCCTTCATGGCCACCGCGAGCGACTTGATGCCGTCGTTGATGCCAAGGAGGGCTTCGTAGTCCTTCTTGTTCTGCTCCAGCTGGGCTTCGTCGAGCGCGATCTGGCGCTTGAGGGCCGCCAACTGGCTTTCGGCAGTCGAAAGCTGGCCGCGCGCCGCCGTTTCGCTCTGGTCGAGGATCCTGCGGACCTCGTCGAAGGCGTCGTGGTAGCGTTCGGAACTGGCATAAAAGGACCGGGCTTCGGTCAGATATTCCTGGCCGGCGCCCGTGAGCTTGGACCGCGCGTCCTCATCCCCACCCTGCGCCTTCATGGCGAGGTCGAGGAACTGCTGGCGGGCTTCCGCCACCCGCGCTTCCGGGGTGAGGGTCGAGAGGCTGTCATCGACCAGCATCGACTTCCTGAACTGCGCGATGTTGCTCGCAAAGTCCTTCAGGCTGCCGACGGTCGACTCCAGTTCGCTCGCCTCGTTGCGGCGGGCCGAAAGCAGATCGTTGATGCGATCCGTTTCGTGTTGGTAGCTGCGATCCAGATTGCTGCGAGCCGCCGAGAGGACCGTGGCGGCGCGTTCGGCCGACAATGCTTTTTCCAGCTTGGCAACGGCATTCGCGCCGAACTTCACCGCTTCCAACCGCTCCTTCGCCGCCCGGCGCTCGAAAGCCGCCAGTTCGTCGCCCGCGTTCTGGGCGTCGAACAGACGATCCTCGTAGCCCGTGATCGCGGCTTCGATCTCGGATACCGACGCGGAGATCGATCGCCCGGCTTCCGTCACCACGCCTGAGAGGCGCGGGAAGACGCTGACGAGCTCGGCGAAGGCATCACCTGCCAGTTCAGATCCGTCGACGATCTTCTGGGCCGACAGCGAGAACCACCGATTGACGATGGCCGGATCGACATTGAGGAGCGAGGCGTTCGAGAGCGCCGTGTCGAACTCCGTGAAGAGGTCGGCCACGTCGTTCAGATAGCCCTTTCCTGTCAGATCGTTGATCTTCCGGCCGAACCCGTCGACGAAGTCGGCGGCCATCTTGGCGAGGGCCTTGTTCAGTTCCTCGCCGATGCGCCGCGCGGCGTCCGTCGCGTTCATCCCGAGCTTCTGAAGCGTCGGCAGCAGCTGCTGCGCGGCCCCTTGAAGCGAGCGGAAGTTGGATTCGACGGCGGAAAGCTCCTTCGGCGGGTTGAGCACCGAAAGCGCCTGATCCTGCGCGGCGCGGCGCGCCTTGGCCAACGCGGCTTCCCGCCGATCCTTCCAGGCAGCGTCGGCTGCGGCGAAGGGCGCGCCGCCCTGCAGACCGTTATCCGCCTGATAGTAGGCGATGGCGACGTCATCGAGATAGCCCTGCAGCTGCTTCTGCAACTGCCGGACGGCACTCTTGCCCTTGGCGAACGGTCCATCCAGACCGGCGCCCGCTTCCAGATCGGCCGCGACGCCCTCGAAGGCCTCGCGGAACTCGGAAAGCTGCTTTTGGACATAGGCGTAGAAGGAACGCGCGGTTTCGACCAGATCGCCGTTTTTCGCCTTGGTCGAGGCAGCGTTGAACTGATTGAACTGCGCCTGAATGTTCTGGAAGTCGGTGCGGAGATTGCCGCTTTCCTCACCCGACAGATAGCGGCGATACCCCTCGTACTGAGGCTGCATCCCCTCCCATTGCCGCTTGGCTTCCTCTTCCTCCTGCTTCTTCTGCTTCTTCTTGCCGAGGACACCGCCCAGCAATCCGGAAATGCCTCCGATCACCGCGCCGACCGGGCCGCCGGACATGAAGCCGCCCAAAGCGCCCTGCAAGCCGCCGCCGAGCGCCGATCCGGACGAATATCCAGCCCCGAACCCGCCGAGACCAGCTGTCAGGCCGCCCAGCGCGCTGAATTCGGGATACTGGATGCCCAGGATCGAGCCGCTGCCCGTCAGGCCCCCCACGTTGGGTCGCGGGGTCGGGACTGGCACGCCACCACGACCAACGCCGGCATATCCGCCATCGATTGGCGGCAGTGCGTTGCTGAGCCCTCGCTCGACACCGCGTTCCGTCGCGCGCTCATAGGCGCGCGTCGTGGAGGCGTCAGGGCCTCGCGATTGATAGGCCGCGAGGATCGTGTCCGCATCGACGCGGCGGAAGCCTTCCCATTCGTTCCGCAGCCCGGCGACATTGGCCCCGCGTCGCCCTGCGAGCGTCGTGGCCAGCTTGTCCTGCATCTCGGGGGAGAACAGTTCCGCTCCGGTGAGCTTGAGTTCGTCGCGCAGCCCGCGCAGCGTCTTCTGGACGATCTGATAGGCGCCCAGAGCCGACGAATTATAAACGTTCTCCGGATGCCGGAGCATGGAGGACTGCAGCGCGTCGATCTGATTGAGCGACATGCCCGTCAGGTTGCGTTCGCCACCGGTGAACTTCCCGTAGGCGAGCGAGGTGTTGTAGCCGTTCGAGCCCGACGTGCCCTCGGCCTTCCGGATCAAATTGAGGAAGGCGTTGCCGGCCTGCTCGACCGCGCGGCCCGAAGACTGCGGCAGCGTGACCTCGACAGGACCAAGCGGCACACGCGTGACGGCTCCAACCGGCGCCGAGAACGTCCGCTCCGTGGCCATGTCGCTGCCATAGATCGGCGCCCCGCCGGCCATATTGGTGGCCGCACCGAGAGCCTGCGAAAGGCCGGTCGCGTTTTGCCCCCCGTTGCCGAGGATCTTGCCGAAAAGCTGATCGAAGCCCTTCGAGGCCATCTGCTGGCCAAGCCGGCCAAACGTGCTGGCGAGCGCATCGAGGACGCCGCCGCCCGACGAAACGGCATCGAAGAACCCCGATGCCGCTTCCTTCAGGTCCGTGAAGGTCTTCTGCTGCTTGCCGAGCGCATCGTCCATGTCGGAGATTTGCTGGGCATTGCTGACATAGGTGCGCCCCCACTCGCTGTTGAGGTCGATCCCTTGGCGCCGCAGCTCGCTTTCCGCATGAAGCGTGGCAAGAGCTTTGCGGCGAGCGTCATCGTTCTGGCCGATCAGTCCGACTTCGACCTGAAGCCGGCGCAGTTCCTCTTCCTGACCATCGAACAGGCTTTTGCGGGTGCTGACCTCCAGCGTCTTGAGGTCGAGATCACGCGCTTCGGTGAGCGAACGGACGGCCGCTTCTGACCCTTGGGCGAGTTCGATCTGGCGAGCATATTGCGCGTTGATCGCCGCGACCTGGCCGGCATAACCGTCCAGACCGGCCTGCGCATAGGCATCCTTTGAGGATCGGAGAGCCTCGGCAGCAGATTCCGCCGCCTCGGCATAGACCATCTGCGAGGCAGCCGCTGCGTCCGCTGCTACCTTTTCCTGATTGATCCCCGGAATGGTGAGGTTCAGCCGCTCGCGCTCGGCCGCAATCCGGGCGCGCTCGGCAACGGTGCGCGCGCCGACCTGTTGAAGGTCGAGTTCGCGTCCCTTTCGGACGCGCTCGTCCTGCGCATCAAGCTGAGAGAGCGCCTCGTTGTAGCGCTGCACATCCTTGGGGTTGAGCGGCCCCATGGATGTCGACTTGAACTTCTCGAACGCCTCGTTAATGCGCTGACGTTCGGTCTTGAGCGTCTCCAGATCGAAGCCGAGGCCACGGAACTTCTCGTAGGCCGTGCCGGCCTTCTCCGCGTCGTCCGCCGCCTGCTTCGCGATGCGGAAGTTGGCGAGCGCGTCCTGGAGCACCTTAACTTTGGCTTCCGCTTCAACCGAAGCATCCGTCAGCTTGGTGATTTCTTCAATCGGACCGTAGAGGTAGCGCGGAACCTGACCGGTTGCCTGAAGGCGATCCAGTTCCTGACGAAGTTCGGATGCAGATTTCGTGCCGTCGGTGAACTCGGCTACGAGCTTCTGCAGGCTGATCGAGTCGATGCCACCGGTGACCGTCTGAAAGGCATCCCTGCCCCAAGTGATCGGGTTCCAGCCAACCGAGTAAAAGGCGGACCGTCCAATGCCCTTGCGAGCCTGTTCAATGCTCTCGGACTGACGCTGCTGCTCCGCCGCAAGACGATCCTGGAGTTCCTCAGGCCCCAGCATCAGCTTCCGATTGACGCCCTGCTCGATCGAATCTGCCAAGCCGGCGCTACCGCGCCGAATGTCCCGGAGGGTGTTGGCGAACTTCTCCGCCGACGCGTTCACGCGCTCGATGCGATCCTGAACAGTGGGCCACATGGCGAGGGCGACTGCGCCAGCCGCGCCGAGCACACCGATCGCAACGCCAACTGGGCCGAGCCGCGCGCCAAAGGCGAGGACCGAGTCCCCGATCGCTTTCAGAGCCCCCTTTACGCCTCCGGGCCCGTCGCCAAGCGCTTGCACGACTTGGCCGCCCTGAGTGGCGAGGACTTGGAACGGCGACGAGCCCGACAGGAGCATCGTCGCGGCATCGTTCAGCTGGTACCCGAGATTTTGGACCTGATGGCTCGACAGCCGAGCCTCATCGCCGACGCCGCGCAGGTTGCGTGCCGAGTGGTCGAACTCGCGGCGCGCCTTGCTGGTCGCAAGCGCCAGTTCGTCGCTCGTGATCGCTCCACGGCGTGCCATCGCCTGGTAGGACTCGAGCTTTTCATTCAGCCGGGCGTGGGCTGCCGCAAGGGGGTTCAGTTCCTCGCGCAACTGCGCGACGGCACGCGCCTCCTTATCGGCGGCCTGCGCGCCCGCATCGTATTTCCGTGCAATCTTCTCGCGCGCCGCCGCGTAGCCGCCCGCAACCCTGATGCCGGCATTCTCCAGCATCGTGAGTTCGCTGAGTTCACGCGCCATGTTGCGCGCGGAGGCATAGGCGGGGTCGAACGAGGCCCGTAGATTGTCCAGCATCGCCGCATGGCGGGACGCGGCCTGTGCCGCCCTATCCTGCTCGGCGGCCAAGGCCTGCGTTTCGCGCGCGGCCTCGCTGTCGGCCAGCTGGTGGAACCCGTTGATCGCCTTGCGCACGGCGGCCGACATTTCGTCGGTCGAGATCGTGCCTCGACGCGCCATGGTCTCATAGGCGCCGATCTGCTGCAGCATCTTGGCGTAGGCCGCGCCGAGAGGGTTCAATTCCTCGCGCAGCTTCTCGGCCGCGCGAGCCTCCTCCTCGAACACCTGCGCGCTGTCGCGCGCGGAGGACGAGGCCCCGGACCCGACCCCCATGAAAGAGCTGAACTTGTCATGGTTGGCGCCGGCCGACGCCTTGGAATTGGCGGCGTTCTGATCCTCGCGCGCCTGCCGGATCATCTCGGCCTGGGCGGCTTTGGCCTTGGCCGCCGCCTGAGCCGTCTCGTCGTATTTTAGGATGATGCGGTCGAGCGCGGCCGCGTAGCCGCCAGCAATCTTGATGCCGGCGCTTTCCAGACGCGCCAGTTCATCCACCTCGCGCGCCATTCGGCGCGTCGCGTCATAAACGCCATCATGGGATGCCCGCAGATCGTCCAGTGCGGCCGCGCTGCGTGCTGCGGCCTGCGCGGCGCGCTCCTGAGCGGCGGCCAGCGACTGCGCCTCGCGCGCCGCCTCGCGGCCGGCCACCGACGACGCCTGCATCGTCCGGACATATTGCTCGAGGACGCGATCGGCCTCGGCCTGCGTAGTGATGCCCCGGCGGACGGCCGCGTCCGCGTCCAGCGTGGCCTTCTGGATCTTGTTCATGATCGACACGGTCGGATCGGCGACCGCTCGAAGCTTTTCCCACGCCTTGGCCGCGCCCGTCACCGTGCCGGCAGCCGTCGTCATCGTGGTGGACGTCTGGTCCATCGCGTTGCGTAGGGCGTTGTCGCGATCGAGGAGACGATCAACAGCCGCCTGCGCCACCTTCATGGCGCGATCCCAAGTAGCTGTCCCCTTTTCAGCGCCGCGCGCGTCAACGACCAGTTCGGTGACGATGACGTTGCTCATAGGGGCTCCAACAGGCGCAAGGGGTCAGTCCCCCGGCGCCTCGCCGGAGGTCCGCGTCTCAGATTCGGCATCGCGTTTCGAAACAGCGGCCAGAAAAGCCGCGTCGCAGTCCTCAATGACCTCGATTTCCCAAGGGGAGAGCGCGCAGCGGGTCAGCCGCACGAAGGCGTCAATGTCGGGCCATGTGATGGGACTGACGCCGAAGCCACCGGAGGACCGACGGTTATGGAGCCGGGTGAAAATGTCCCAGAGATACTTTGCCGCCAGCGGAAGCGGGTCGGAATGGAGTTCGGCTTCCAATTCCTCCCGCTTTTCGGGTGTGCGGGCCCGCTTCAACAGGCCCTCGATGGTCTCCCGGTGGCTAACACCTGTTTCCGGGTCGATCAGTCCGAGTTCGAAGTGGCGCTCGGCGAAGCGTCGGACGTCTTCGCGGAGCCCTTCGTAAAAGACCGCTCATCCGTCATGAACTCGACGACCTGAGCGAACACCCAACCATAGTTGGGGTCCAGCAGCATCTGGAACGCAGCTTCTTCGCTGAACGCGACCGGACCGCCGGAACCAAGCTTGACCGGCGTCCAGTCGAGGATGCGGGCAACGATCCAGGCGACGTTCTCGCGGCGCACTTCATCGACTTCGCGCTCTTCCGGCTTGAACTTGCGGTTATTGATCTGAGCGGCTTCGATCTGACGCTGGCGGCGCAGGTTCTTGCGCGAATTCTCTTCGGCGTAGGCAACGGCCTTCGGATGGCTCGGGCCCGCGAAGGTGATGGTCCAGCCGGTGCTGTTCACGCCCCCGGGGGCGAGGATCTCGAGGAGTGCCGTATCGGTCGGAACGAAGGCGGAAAGGTCAACGATGGCGTTCATGGTTCTGTCCTTTGTCGGAAGGAAATGGATCGGGCGGCGCCGACACGCCGCCCGCTGTCGCGCGCGCTACGAGTTGCCGGTGTGCGGCGGGCATCTGGTGAAGGTCAGACGGCCGTCGCGGACCGCATCTCGACCTTGGTACCGGTGAGATCGTCGGCTTCGGCGTCGTCGCGCACGGAACCGGTCTCGCTGATCAGGATGGCGGGCAGGTCTTCCGGCCGGCTCGGCCAGGTGACCGCGAGCCCGACCGCGCGGGCCGCCGCGAGGGCGTCGGCGAGAGCGCCGGCCGCCTTGCGGACAGCCGCCGCCTTCGGATGCTCGGCATCCGTCTTCTTATCGGCCATGATGGCCTCCATTCATGGGGTTGGAGATGGCAGACGCAGGCGCGTCGTCTGGCTCGGCGTCCGCGTCAGGCGGCGGACGTCTGCATCTTGACCATGACGGGGTCGAAGGCCCCGCCACGATCGTCGGTGCCGATCATGAGCGCCAGCTGCTGCGTGCGCGGTCCGTCCGAGCCGAGTTCCGACTTGGTGGCGCTCGAAAGGGTCAGATTTGGCACGTAGAAGGCGATGAAGTCGCGCGGCTCGCTCTCGTTCTCCGTAAACAGGAGATGCAGCGACAGCTGATCTTCGTTCAGGAAGTTCTTCACTCGGCTGACGTCGTTGCGCAGCGCGGTCAGCGAGCCCTCGACGGTGGCGAGGTTGGTGAAGACATCGGGCGTGACGTTCGATCCGACCACCGGGAAGCCGGCGGCGTTCAGATTGATCGAAAGGCTCGCCTGGCTGATGTCCAGAACATCGCGGTCGCCGAGCCGGATCACCGCCTCCACCGCCGTCATACCGAGCGAGACGGTCGTGGTCGCCGAGGCGAAATAGGGAGATTCCGCGCCCTCCTTCACCTGCATGTCCTGCCCGACCAGCGAGAACATGACGGTCGCCATGCCGTTCGGCTGAAGGTTCAACTGCATTTGGCCGACGCGCACGCCGGTGAAAAGCTCCGAGCCATCGATGTCGATCTCGGCTTCCTCGACCGCGAACGAGCGGGGCGTGACGCCCTGCAGCAGCTTCTTCGGCCGAGCCAGCCCGACGCCGGTCTGCGCCGAGCCCACCGTCACAGGCGTTTCAGCCACTGTCACGACCGTCGCCGTCAGGCCGACGACGCGGAAATTGCGGGCGTTGTTGGCCGTGGTCGAGAAGCCGGAGAAGCGCACCAAGTCGCCGACGCGCAGGCCGTCGCTAATCCACGAGCCAGCCGAGCGCGTGAACGTCTTGGCGGTGGCATCGGCCGTGACCGACAGGCCGGAGAGCGCCAGCGGCGTGTCCCACGTCCCCCGGAACACGGCCGCGAAAAGGTCGTCGAAGGAACCGAGGCTGAGATCGGCGGTGTAGCTGCCCGAAACGCTCTTCGAGCCGTGGCGACCACGCGTCTGCTGGCCGTCTCGGCGGTTTTCGCCCGATCGGATCGGCTCCTTCGAGAGCGCCACGGAGCCGCTGTTGGCACGGAAGGATTTGCCGCCCGTGTTGTCGGGCAGCACGCCATAGCTCGCTTCCGGCTTGACGTTCACGAGGATATTTCGGCCGGTCTGATAGCCCACGGCTCGTCTCCAATGTTGGGAAGGCGCCATGCGCCGGGTCAGAGGCCCTGCATCAAGGATCGTGGCGGGCGGGCTTGCCGTCCGCCGTCATCCGCGATGCAGGTACTCGAATGGGATGGTCGCGGTGACGCGCCACCAGTTCTTGTCGTCCGTGGCGGGACCGCCGCCGTCGATGCGCGGCGCCCAGGAGCGCACGCAGCAGCCGGGCGTGTCCCGGTAGAACTCGGCCGCGCGGAAGATCTCGCCAGCCTCGGTCGCCAGCGCCTTGGCGGGCGCTGCTCCGACGCCCACTGGCACGAAGACGTGGATGGTGATGAGGCCGAGATATTCCCACAGCTGATCGCCCGGCCGGCCGACGCCGCGCAGGTTGCTCGTGGACACGGCCGTCTCGAAGTAGCACCACGGCTGAAAGTCTCCGGCCGGGCTCGCCTTGTCGATCTCGGGCCCGTTCGGGAGGGCGATGGGCGTGCGGCTCCAGTTCGCCTGGAAGCGCGCGAGGATCGCGGCCTCCGCGCCGGCAATGTTCGCCATGGTCAGTGCTCCGCGATCATGAGAGCTGGATAGCGGGCGTCTGATCGGTCGAATTCGTCGTTGTAGCCCGTCTGGCCGTTCACGACGCCGATCCACGTCCAGCCGACATTCGCGATATTCCCGAAGCGGCGATGTACGATCCAACTCGCCTGAGCGTAGACTTGGTCAGTTCCGGGGGTTTTCATCCGCATCGAGCCGTTCTCGATGACGCGGGAATAGGGGAGGAAGCTCGAGATGTAGACGGTATCGCCTGGCTTCCACGCCTTCAGGTTCGTCACGGCCTGGCCGTTTGTGAACAGCGTGTGCGACTGGCGGTAGGCACCCGAGTCCACAGGCGAAAGGTCAAAAAGCGTTTCC
Organism: Aureimonas sp. D3; assembly: GCF_001463805.1. Taxonomy (NCBI): domain Bacteria; kingdom Pseudomonadati; phylum Pseudomonadota; class Alphaproteobacteria; order Hyphomicrobiales; family Aurantimonadaceae; genus Aureimonas; species Aureimonas sp. D3. The sequence goes on from NZ_BBWM01000059.1 coordinate 39,912, forward strand.
AAGGCGAACTGCGCCACGGTGTCGAGGCGCGAATATTCGTATTGGATGACGCCGAAGTCCTTCACCGTCTCCTCGGCCGCGCCCTCGCGCCCGTCCACCCAGCGCCGGAAGCCACCAGGGCGCGGATCGGCGCCCATGATCTTGGCGTGCTCGCGCTTGGCGGTCTCGACCAGGGCGCGCTGCGTCGCCTCGAGCGTCGCCGCCCGCGCGATATCGATCGCGGTGCGCACATTCTGCAGCTTCGCCATGATCAACCTCGAACCGCGAACTCGTAGGCGATCAGCACGCCGCCGACGCGACGCGTCTTGTCGTTTGGCGGTCCGACGATCGCGAGCGTCCTGCCGTGCATCATGACACGGTCGCCTTTCTGGAACGGCGGGTCGAGAGTCACATCCTCAGCCATGACGATCAGCTTCGTGTCGGTCTGCACGATGTCGCCCACGACCTCGTGCGCGTCGAAGGTCGTCACGCGCGCGCGAACGCCGATGTTCCGGCCGGCCGCTCCTTCGCCGCGCCGGATCATCACCTGCTCACCGCTGCGTGCCATCATGCGGCGGTAGGCGCGCAGCATCTGATCGGCCGTGCTCATCAGACGTTCCCTCGCCGGAAATCGCGCAGGAGGTCATCGATCATCCGCTTCGTGGCGAGCGCCGTCTGTTCGGGGCTGTTGAAGGCGATGCTGCCGACGTCTTCCGTCGTTTCACTGCGAATCTGACCGCCCTCGCTGGTGGCATGGAAGCGGTGTCCGATGTCGAGAAGGATGGCCTCGCGGATCGCGGCCGGGACGTCGGCGGCCGTCGGGCCGTAGCCGGCGACATAGGTGACGCGCAACAGCCGGCCGGCCGGACCGCCGTTCCGGTTGGCGACGACGAACGGGCTGACGACATCCTCGTCGAGGCGGATCGCGGCAGCCGTTTCGGTCCCGTCGAGGTCGAGCCAGAGGCCGGTGGCCGACACGACATCAGGAAAGCGAAGGCGCAAAGGCGCGCACTCGCCGATCCCGAAATCCTGCCGCCATGTCTGGTGGATCAACGCCCGCCCGAGCCGCCCGCGGTAGCCGTCGAGGCGCTCCACGGCCGCCTGCGCCATGCGCAGAAGGCGCGCATCCTCGCTGCTGCCCGTGATCCGGCACGCGTCGCGCACCTCTTCGATGGTGACGGGCAAGACGGCCGGCGCAACGATGCGGACGGGCGGGCGCATGATCAGCCTTTCGTCTGGGCCGCGAGGCTCCGAGCCACGGCTTCCTCGCCGCTGATCGTCGGATCGTTGAAGTCGATGCGGTTCTGTTCGGCCGTCGTCTTGGCGCGCGGATCGGCATCGACGGCAGGATGCGATGGATCGACGTCCGGCACGGTCTGCACTGGGGCGCCGGACGGCGAGAACGTCTCGGCCGGAGCGATGCCGTTATCGGCCGCTGCGGGCGTTTCCAGCACATTATCGCCCTGGTCATTCAGGACGACATGGCCGTCAACGACATGCGCCTCGAGTTCGGTAACCGAACTGTCCGAAGTCGCGGATGCGATATGCGCCGTTTCGCCGGTATCGACCGTCTCGCTGTCACCCGCTGGCGCGTCCGACTGCGTCACAGGCGTGGTGGTGCCTTCACCGGCCGGCGGGGCCGCCTCACCCGTTTCGGGTTCCGTCGCGGTCTGCGTCTTCTTGCTGCCCATGGTTGGGGCCTTTCACGAAAAAGGCCGGCGCATCGGCGCCGGCCTGTTGCAGGGAACCCGACCGACGCCCTTAGGCGGCGACCTTGAGCGCGCGCATGGGCTCGGGATTGTAGACCCCGCCGCCGACGCGCTTGACGGTGTAGAAGTGGACGTAGGGCTTGTTGGTGAAGGGGTCGCGGAGCACGGCGATGCCGACGCGATCGATCACCATGTAGGTCGCTTCCATGTCACCATAGAGCGCGCAGATGTTGCCCGCCGCGACCGTCGGCATGTCCGGCAGTTCGACGATGGGCGCGCCGTTCAGGGTCTGGGGCTCGCCCAGATTATAGGACGGCTGCCAGATGTAATTGCCGCCCGCATCCTTGAACTTGCGCGCCTGACCGACCGACAGGCGGTTCATGTAGAGCTTGGCGTTGGCGGCGAACTCGGACGGCAGACCGTACATGAGGTCAATCATGCCGTCAGTCGTCAACTCGGCCGCCTTGCCGGTATTCTGGACCTGAATGGCGCCCCAGGGATGGCGCGAAGCGTTCGCCCCGCCCGTGACATAGGTCAGGACGCCATAGGGCTTGTTGGCGCCGTCGCCGGCCAGGAAGGCGATCCCCTCTTGGCGGGCAAACTCGGTATCGACCTCGTCCGCCAGCCACTGCTCGAGATTGAGGGCGGCATCGTCCAGCAGCTGCTGCGAGATGGCCGGGTTGGCGTAGAGTTCGCCCGGCGTGAAGTCGAGGGTGCCGATGCCGGGCGTGCTGGTGGCAGGACGGGACGCCGTTTCGCCGACCCAGCCCGATCCAACATTGCGGTCGGAGAAGAGCTTCTTGAAGCCGGCCACCGAGATGGAGATGACGCGCGCGTTCTCGCGCAGCTTGGAGATGCGCTTGAGCTTGGCGGTGATGGTGCGATCCCATTCGATCGGCGCCAGATAGCCACCGTTCGCGTCGGTGCCCTTGTCCATGGCCGCTGACACCTGACCCTTGCGCATGTGAGCCTTGAAGGCAGCCACATATTCGGGGTCGGACGCGGGCAGGTCGCCCACGACGCCACCACCGAGGGCGGCGGCGGCCAGCTTCACCGTCAGGTCGTCGAGCGAAGCCTGGAAGTTGCTGACGGCGGTGTTGATGCGGTCCACCTTCTCGGAAAGGACCACGTCCGCCTTGCCCTTCAGGGCTTCGTCGTTGGCGGCCTTGAAGGCTTCGAACGCCGAGAGAAGTTCGGCGCACATGACGCGAGGATCTTTGGTGTCGGCGCGAATGCCGATACCGGTGATGGCGCGGGGAATGCGAAGCTCGGGGCGAGACATCGCGAAGACGCCGGCGGCGCCAATAATGGCCGGGCCGAGGGAGGGCGCGGCGGCGACCGCCTGCGCAAGGTCTCCCATGGCGTAGGCATGAGACATGGAAAAGAGCGCCGCGACGAGGATCGCCGCGAACGTGAACATCCGACGCATCGGGTTCTCCTGGGGTTAGCTGTTCTTGGACACGAAAGAGGCGAGGCGGCCGGACCAATCCGGCACCTCTTCGCCAGCGCCGGGCGTGGCTTCAACGGCAGCGCCCGGCGTGCCCTTGATCTTGTTGATACGCTCGCGGGCCTGGGCGCGGGTCGCGCCGGCCGCCACGAGCTGCAGTTCCAGAGCGCGAAGGTCGTTGACGTCCTTGTCCTTTGACTTCGCGTCCTCGTCGACCTTCATCGCATCGGCCGCAAGGAGAGCGTTGGCAAAGCCGCGCTCGATCGCCTGCGTGCCGGACATGTAGGTCTCGGCATCCATCCACTTCGCGATGTCCTCGGCGTTCTGGCCGGTCCGGGCAGCGTAGAGGTCCACCATCGCTTGATCGAACGGCTCCAGCCATTCGCTGGTCTCGCGCATGTCGTGTCGGTTGCCCATCGCGTAGACCCAGCAATTGTGGATCATGAAAAAGGACGACGCGCCGATCTCGATCGTGTCGCCGGCCATGGCGATGACGGACGCGGCGGACGCCGCCATGCCCATCACCTTGACGGTGATCGGCTGGGGATGCTCGCGCAGCACGTTGAAGATCGCGATGCTTTCGAACATGTCGCCGCCCGGCGAATTGATATGGACCTCGACGGGACGGTCCCCGATCCCGCGCAGCTGCGAGGTCACCTTCTTGGCCGTGACCCCGCCGCCCGACCAGTAGTCCTCACCGATGCTGTCGAACATGGTGATGACATTGTCGTCGTAGGCAACGGCGCGGATGCCGGCCGCGTTCTGCCCCCAGCGGTCGAACACCTCCGGCTTGGTGAAAGCGTGAACGTCCTGGCGGATCGGCAAAGGCATCGCGCCCGGTCGGGCCTGTGCCATGACGCGGGGCATGATGCGCTTGCGCATGTCGGGTTCCTTTAAGGGTCGAACTGCGGGCCGCCATTGTGGCCCATCATCGGATTGGAAAGATCGTCGCCGTCGGCATGGCGCGGCATATCTAGGAGGTCGCGCACCTCGTTCGGCGTCATGAAGGCCTGATGGCCACCGGCGCCAAGCGCTTTGGCGAAGAACTCGCCCTGATCCTTCATCGAACCGCGGATCAGGGCGCCATAGTTGAACTTGGCCGAGAAGAGATCCTTCTCGTCTTCTTCGAGAAGCGTCCGCTCGATCGCCTGCTGCCAAGCCTCGAACCAGGGATTGAGCGCGAAACGGACGAAGAACTGGCCGAGTACGTCGATGCCCGAGCCCCAGCTCGTCTCGTCCACCATCAGGAGCGGGCGAGGAACGCCGAAGACGCGGGCGATTTCCTCGACCTGCCGTCCCCGGAGTGCGTTCGCCTCCGAATCCTTCACCGAAGGGCCGGCCGCATTGTATTTCGTGCCACCTTCGAGGAGCGGCGTCGAGCCGGCTGTCGCGACGCCAGTATGGCGAGCCTGCCAGGATGTGGTCAGCCGGTCATAGGCCTCTGACGACAGTTCGTTCGGCGTCTCCAACGTGCCGCCGATGAAGCTGCCATTCTTGAAGACGTTGCGCATCGCCAATTCGGCGTCGAGGGCGAGCCGTATCGAATCTGCCGCCTGCTGCACAAGGGAAATGCCCCGCACCCCGTCGAGCGATTGGCCACGCAGATGGAAGACGTCGCGGGCCGAAAACACCCGAACCCCACCGGCCTTCGGTTGGTACTCGTATGAGACCTCCCAGGTCGCTTCGTTGAACTTCGGCGTCATCCGGTCGGGATCAAGCGGTACCAGACGGACGATTTTCTCTCGGCCGGCTGCGATATCACGGGCGCGAACCACAAAGGCATAGGCGTCCCCCTTCGCCAAGGCCCGCAGCTGCATGAGGCTCCGAAAGTCGAAGGCCGACTGCCAGCTGTTCGGTTGGCGGTGCAGGAGCCGATCCAGCGGATGATCGCCGGCCGTTTCCTTGGTCGCGTCGTCGATCAGATGCAGCGGCAGCATGCCGATGGCCGACGAGATCAGCGTCACGCATCGGAAGACGGCCGGGTTTCGGAGGGCCTGGGCCAAGCTGATCGGGCCGTCACCGTAGAGCCCCGCCCCACCCCGCAAGAATTCAAGGAATGCGGGGTCATTGATGTCCTGGAAGACGACGCCGCTCCCTTCCGCTCTCGGCGAGGAGCGCGCCGGCTCGGGCGCCGCCCCACCGAATAAGCGTTGAAAGAAGCCCATCACACCATCCGAATTCCACGCCTCTCATAGGGAGACGATGCCGCCACCTGCGGATTCTTGCTCATGACGACGATGGCATCGAAGAAGGCCATCACCGGGTCGATCTTGGCATCGCCCGCATTCTGTTTCGTCGCGCGGATCGCGGTGGCCGTCGGCTCGATCTTCAGGTTCGACACGCACCACGACATCAGGCTGCTCTTGGCGTGGAGCAGCGTTCCGCTGGCGAGCTTGCGCTCGGCCGTCTTGATCGCGTTCATCATGCCGTAGCCCTGGGGCGCGCCGATCAGCAGCCCCTCGTCGGCTGTCACTCCGATCGTCGAGAGCGCGTCGGCCAGTTCGCCAAGGCCGGCCGGATCGACCGCCACGGCCGCCAGAAGCCGGCGCGTCTTGATGGTCTCGACAATCTCGATGATCTCCGACACGTCGTCGAGCTTGTCGCTGACGATGGTCAGTTCCTTGAGCCTTTCAAAGTCCCGGAGTTGCGAAGCGATGCTCTTGCGCCGCTCCAGCACGCCCTCGTGGCACCAGGCGTGTGCCCAGCAGAGCCAGTTCTGCGTTCCGATCTCGCGGCCGATCACCGCAAGCCCGAACAGATCGTCCAGGCCGCCACCGTCGATGCCGACCACAATCGCCTCGCAGCGGTCCATGATCGTCGCCAAGGCCAAGGCCTCGTCTTCGCGGGCATCCCAGAAATCGGCGCCGGGCCAGCGGTCCGACCGCAGGTTCATGCCGATCTCTTTGTTCAGGTGCTTGGCGAGGAAGGTGTTCCGGGTTTCCGGTGTCTTCGCCAGTTCCTTGCGCAGTTCGTCCTCGAGCCAGTCTTCGCGCACCGACCGGCCCATGTTCGGGTTGGTGATGTAGAAGTTCTTTGGGTCGAGGTGCTCGTCCCGGTCCAGCATCGCCTTCGGGAACTCGTAGATGACCCCGAGGCTTCGAGGGTCGTCGATCTTCCCGTCCCGGACGTCCCGGAAATAGTCCAGCTTCGCCTTGAACACACCGGCCGGCGGGGCGTCGCTCTGTGTCGAGAGCGAGATGATGAAGCCCTCCGGCCTCGACACGAGACCGCCGGTCGCCTCGCGCAGCATCGCGTCGGCATGCGGGCGCTTTCCGAAGAGCCATAGCTCGTCGATCAGCACGAAGGCGCCCTTCTTGCCCGACACCGTGTTGTTGTCGGCGGCGACCACCTTCAGGTTCGCCTTGGTCCGCCGGTGCGTGATCATGCGCAGGTGATCCTGCACATGGCACAGCTTGGTCAGTTCTGGGTTTGCTCGCACCATGTCGGCCGCGGGCTTGAACGAGTTCTGTGCGACCTCGATCGTCGGCGCGAGGATCAGAAGTTCATTCGACGGGCGCCAGTTGCGAAGGAGCGCCGTCAGCATGATGCCGGCAGCTATCGTCGATTTCGAGTTCTTTTTGGAGATATGAAAAAAGAGGCTTTAAATCAGTCGCTTAGAGCGCCTTGTCGCGTCCTTGTCGCGGCTCTGGGGGCCTTATATCGCCGTCGAGACCAAATCCTGGCCGATCTTACGCATGGCTTCCTCGACAATCGCAGGGTCATCGAAGAGGTGTCCATACCGATCGAAGGTCATCGATATGGTGGAATGACCCATGATCGTCTGAATACGCTTTGGCGGCAACCCGGTCTCGATGAAGAGGGACGCCGCGACGTGCCGCAGCTGATGGAAGTGATATTTCCCCCGCGCGAAATAGCGGGTCTCCGCACCCTTCTCTTTCGCGTCCGCAAGAACGCGGCGCTGTAATCGGCCCCAGCTTTGCTGAATGCAGGCCGGCTGGACCATCCGCCCCCGATTGCCGACAAACACCAGACCCTCTTCGCTCTTTGCGGCACTCGCCAACTTCCACCGCTTGAGTTCCGGCGCAAGGGCGGGCGCGATCGGAACGTCGCGAATGCCGGCATGGCTTTTGGTTTCCCCGATCCTGCCGAATTGATCCGCCGATCGTCTGACCCGAATGATCCCCGCGGCAAAATCAACGTCGTCCCATCGCAAGGCCCGAAGCTCGCCTTGGCGAAGGCCCGTGAAAACGGCTGTGTAGACCAGCGGCCGAAGGTAGCGCGCCACCCCACCCATGCCGAGCACATCGCCGGATCGCGCCAGAAGCTCGCGAAGCTCGTCCTTGGTCGGGATTTCCTTTCGTTTGGGCCGGGTGCCGGGAATACGAATATCCGCCTCGACCATGATGTTCCGGCCAACATGCCCCATCGTCACGGCATGTTTCAGGCACATGCGGAGGATCGCCGCGAGGTGCTTCAAAAGCGCATGGGAACGCGGCTTGGCAGGATCATAGGCGAGGTCGTCAAGGAACTTCTGGACCCGCCGCGCGGTCAGGTCGGTCAGGAGAGTCGTTCCAAACGCCGGCCGAAGATGGACGTCCGCCAGACAACGGAAATTGCGTGCCGTGTTGTGACGCATCCGATCCCCGACATGAGCGCGGGCGTCACACTTCTTCAGCCAGTTGTCCAACGCCTCAGATAGCGTCACGGTGTCACTGGCCGCGATATGGACGCCGTTTCCCACTTCTGTCTCGACCTGCGTCCTGAAGCGGTCGGCGTCCTTCTTCTTGTCAAAGGTCTTCAGTCGGCGTTTGCCGGTGTTGTCGGTATAGCGAACCACCCAGGCGGTTTTCGTCTCGCCGTTATGGTCCCATTCGCGCTTCGAAACGCTCGCCATTCTCTCTCTCCAATTTCGTGAAAGGGAGACCGGCCGGCACGAGGCCGGCCGATCGTCGGGTTTCAGAAGTGCGAGACTTCTTCGCGTTGCGCCTCTTCGCGTTCGTCGGCGCGCGGGTCGCCGTCATGCCGGCCGATGGCATAGGTGCTCGACCAGCCGAGGCTGGGTTCGCAGTCGCCATCCGGTTCTAGATCGCAGTCGCCGTCGAGTGAATCCAGCCGGTCAATCATGGCGTGGATAGCCGCAACGATCTGACGCCGGCTCGACCGCCCCGTGTCGATGAAGATGAGCGTCATCGCGAGCCCTCCCCCTCGTTGGTGCGGATGCGCGAGTAGTCGAGAAGATCGAGTTGCTTTCGAGCTTCCGTCATCGATGGTGTGATGGGCAGGCCCAGCTTGAACCAAAGCTCGCCAGCCGCGCGCGTCCCGAACACCTGCCGCGCTTCCGAAACGAGGCGGACGCGTGGCCCGTCAGGTTCGTGCGGCTGGTCGCCCGAAGGAATTTCCACCGGAGGCGCGCCGGCCGGCCGATGGAAGTGGCGGGTGAGCACCTGGTAGCATTCGCGCTGGTAGAGGATGACGCGCTCCCGCACCCCCTCGTCCTTGATGCGGCTGGCGTCGATCGTGAACAGCCAACCGTTGACGAGCTCGAGCTTGAGGCAGGTTGTTTCTTGAATGCCTCCCTTCGCCAAAGGGGCGGGTATGATACACGCCCCTTCGGACAGGATGGGATCGCGGCGGATGCGCTGGCGCTGCGCATTCCAATCCACGCCCATCGCATCCACGATGGGTTTCACGGCCACGAACACGCCATCGTCGTTTTCGAAGCTGTAGAGGTCCGTTCCGCGGAAGTTCACCGTGACGAGACGAGAGGTCATGCTGCGCCTCCGTGCTCGGCTAGGTAAGCCTCCATGTAAGCCAGCATCTGGCGAAGCTCTTCGGGCGATGCACGCTCGAACAGTTCCATCATCCTGGCGTAGTATTTGATCGTTCGGCAGCGATGCCGCGTCTCTTCGCTGTAGGTGGCCCAACGGTGCGCCAAGTCGGCGGGCCACCATTCGGGCGCGGCCAGAGGATCGAGCGCGCCGACAGGAGCGAGTGCGGGCAGAGACGCTATGACCGCGCCGGCCGTGAGGAAGCGAAGTGTCTGGCGTCGGGATATGGCTTTCATGCCGCCGCCCTCCGCCGCGCTTCGTTATCCGCTCGAAGCGCCCCTTCGAATTCTTCCTGCATTTTCCAGACCGCATCCCGAGCCTGGAGAACCGTTTCGAGAAGCGCCCTCTTGTTCACCTCATCGAGCGCGACCTCACCCGCGTCCGTGAGATGGGCTTCGGCAACGGAGGCGGCAATTTCGATTTGGGTTCCGCATTTCACCACGGCGTCTTCGACTTCGCGGAAGCTCGGCCGCGCGGCCTCGGGGGGCTTCGGCCCTACGTCCAGTTGGTGTTCTGCTACAATCGCATCGTAAAAGGCGTCTCGATGCCGACGAGCCGCTTCGGTCGCATTGAGCGCGGCTTCCAACAGCGCGGCGATTTCGTTTTCGGAAACGCCGGTGCGGAGCTTCAAGTTAGATTCGAAGAGATGCCGAACAACCATGAGCAGGATTTCCGACCGCAGATGGAAGAACGTCACGCCGTCTTCGAGGTCGGAGATGCGAGAGAAGGGAACGGCCTTCACGACGCCACCCCGCCAAGACAGAGGGACAGGAGGCCGGCCGTCACCGCGCCCGTCAGTGCGCCGGCCGCAAGGGCGAGCACATAAGCGCGGTTGAGCCTCTGCCGGATCGCGTGCGTCTCGTCTCGCAGGAAGTCGATTTCCCACATCTGCGCGGCCAGCATGGCCCGCGCTTCGGTGAGCCCCGATGCGAGGCCGACCATCGTTGCCGGGGTCGGGCTGACGGAGGGCTCGCAGTAGGTCTGACGGATTTCGGGTTGGGTCATCCTTATGCCCTCCCCCCACGAACGCCGGCAGGGATGGAGCGCCCGCCCACCGCCATTTCCTCGATCCATTGATCGAGGTCGGCTATGCGAGCGCACACCGTATCGCCGATCCGGAACGTCGGGATTTCCCCCGTGGCGATCCTGTGGCTCGTCTGGCTCGGCTTCATGCTCAGGTAGCTCGCGATCGGCTTCGTCCCGTAGAGAAGCCCGGCCGAAGGCGTCTTGGCCCGGTGTTCGGCTTCTAGAACCGCGATCTGCCGTTTCACCTCCTTCCGCGAACTGCGTTGCGCCTCCCCTTCCAGCGCGGCCAGCCGTTCATCCATCTGGCTGATAAGCTCGGCCTGATTTTGGGTCTTGATGAAGCCGCCCGCTGCCGCGCGCTCTTCCTGTTGGCGGCGGAATTCCGCGAAGACGCGAATGATACGCGTCCGCGCGTGATTGGCGACATTACCGGAGATGCAGTTGCAAACGGCCAAGGCTTGAAGCTCTGTGAGCCAGTATGACCGCGCCGGCCGGCCGAGTTGCAATTTGGCACCGGGAATGTCCACCCCACGGAGCCGGCCGAGACCGGACAGCAAGGACCGATGCGACTGGACGAGGGCGCGCACGGCACCTTCATGAACAAGACCCAGCTGCGTGCTGAGGCGCGCGTCGAAGATCCGCCCCTCTGCGCCGAACTCCGTGCTGATGTCGCTGACCATCAGTTGCACCGTGCTCGGCAGATAACCGCTCTTGTAGATGGAGCGGATGTGCGGAGCCGCGCCAATCAGCGCCACGCGCTGGCGCAGTTCCGCGACTTCGGCGGCAAGATGCGCCAGCGTCTGGCGCGCCTCGTCCTCGACCGGCAACAGACCGCGCCGGTAGGCGAGGAACACGTCGATCATCTGCTTTCGGACGGCGGCGGCGGCCGGCGTGCGCGAAAGAGCGCAGATGACGAGCGCCTGGCCTTCGTTCAGCCAGTATTCCTTGCCGGGTCGACCACCGTCCTCGGAGGTTTGGGACACAGCGTCCCGAACCTCTCCATGAGAGGCCAATTCGGGAAGGTTACGGCCGATGATCTTTCGGATTGCGCGCGCCTCCGAGAAGCCGAGCATTTCTCCGAGCAAGAGGTCGCGGACACGCGGCTCACCCGTCCGATCGTCCAGTTGATCGGGTGTGATGGGCGCGCTGGCGTCATGCACCAGCGCGAGATGGGATTTCGTCATGGGATTCGGTCTCTGTAAGAACCGGCTTTCGACGGCCGGGGTTTTTTCCGCCGTGGAAAAAACCTACGCCAACAACGGGCTGGCGCCGGGAGTGTCGAAACACGTCACAGAGAACGTGCCCGACCGCCTTCCCCCCGAAAGGGTCTTGTATAGCGGCCGGACTCCCGGCATAACTTAGCCGTTCGCGCCCGGCTTGGCGGCCGGCACGTTCGTCTCGCAGGTTGAACTTTGGCGAGTTCACTTCTGCGCTCTGTGGCTGACAGGCCAGACCTTGGCGGGTCCCCTGTCGGGAGTTTCGACGCTCCACGGACATGAATGCCTCACATCCCCGGCCGGTTCAACCTCCCCTCCCTTCGGGGGCGCTTTGGCGCGTCTGTGAAAATGGTTTGGTTTGAAATTTACAGCATAAAAAAACCCCGCCGAAGCGGGGCTTTCTCGTTTCCAACTGAACGAACAGTCAGTTCGCGAACTCAAGATCACCGTGATTTTCAGGACCACGATATTCGAGCGCGCGGCGCTTCTGTTCCGGACCGAGACCAGCAAAAAAACCAGTCATCGGACGCTCCGGCCCACATGCGAGCTGCGGTTCCTTCAGCTCTGGTGCAGGAGAAGGCAGGACGCGATGCATGAGACGTTCCAATTTACGAACTGCACTCATCATCAAACCTCCTTCCTAAAATATGCTGAACGATTTTTCGGTCGTTCTTCAACAAAACCATACACACCGATATAGAGTTCCGCCAGCGTGTCATTGATCGGTTGGATACGAATTTCGCGACGGCCCAAGCCTTGCGCATAATTCGCTGCACATTCCAACACGATCAAAACGCGATAGCCGCGCAATGGACAATCCTTGTTTGGATCACCCTCCACGAAACGCACTTCGACGTAATTGGATTTCAAAAGACACAGCGCGACTCCGCAGAGCCTTTCGCCGCACCAAATGGCAATTTCGAGGCGGTTAGGTTCGCGATGCGCACGCTTGATTTCTCGCCAATCGAAATTCACCTCCCCGTTGCGCAGATCGGGGGGCCATTTTTCGATATGTTCCAACACGCGATTCGAGATTTCGGATACCGAAAACTTCACTCCCAAATGGGGAGCAAGCGAAGTCGCCGCAAGCCGCCGGGCGTCTGCACCTTTATCGCCGTACCTTTGCAATGCACCCAGAAGTTTCATCCAAACCGTTCATAGCCGCTCGACGGGGAACACCTGACCTACCCTTTTCAGGGCTTCCTGTCTGCGCCCCCGCTCACCTCGTTGCCACACTCTTTAATAAAGGATTAAACTTAATATTCCCTTACGGGACAGCAGAGGAAGACCGTACATTGCCCCTAGGCTTGGACTCCACGGAAATGGGCTTGCCGAACGAATACCGTGATCCCGATGACGCCCCGGAATTGACCGACGAGTGGTTCGACCGGGCCGATCTACACGAGAACGGCGTGCTGATCCGCGGCAACGGGTCGGCGCCTGTCGAGAACCATAAAGAGAAAGTCACGCTTCGCCTGGACCCCAATATTGCGACAGCGCTACGCTTCAGGGGCAAGGGTTGTTAGATCCGAGCCAACGACGCACCTCGGAAATAGGTCAAACGTATACAGCAAGCGAATCTAGAGCTGCTGCGCGGCCTTATAATTCATACAGTAGGATTTGCGAAATGAACGGTGATCTCGATGAACAGCTCACGAACATCGCCTCATCTCTTATGCAACAAAGGGACGAGCATGATCGGAAGAAGCGGGAAGCGGCTGAACGGGACCAAGCTGAAAAGGATCGCATTGATGGCTTGCTAAGACAATGGTCTACGGGTTTCATACCCGAATTGAAGCGTGTAGTCGAAGACGTGGTGAGTCGACTTCACGGCACGGTACTTATCAGAGTCCATGAAAATGCTTATGGCCCACGAACAGCGGCTGTTAGCTTTGGGCGAAACTTCGAAAGCGTGACCCCCTACAACCAGAAATACTTTCTAGGCCCCGATGACTTTATTTATGTTGAAACACGACGCGGTAAAGATTTAGGGCAAATGCCCGTCCATCATGATAAACTTTTCTCCGTCTCTGCGATCAACGCAATCAAAATCAAGCGCGCTTTGGTCGATGCCGTGACATTGCTTCGAAACGAACCGGCGTAGCTGTGTTTTCCCAAGGGTTATGATAATCATGCAGGACAACAAACCGCAAAGCCGGCCTGTTGGTTAATGCTCGAACAGGTAGGAGGAGTTGGCACTGCTCCTCCTATTTCGCCTTACGCTTTACGCCGGGTAATGGTTGTCGCAGGTGTGCAGCACGATACGCGAGTGGTTTGGAATTATCCTAACCAAATATACACAATACAAAATATTTAAGACAAGGTTTGATAGTGTCGAATTACCAAAATTAAAGACGTTCTTTTATTTTACGCTCCCTCATAAATTCTAAGGGGGATTTGTGCAAACGACGATGCTGCCCTAGGAGAGCGATCCTTTAGTCTTTGCAGAGCACAACGGCAAAGCGCTATTGTAAACACACATGCCAAGACAAAGTTCGGCAGCTCATCAACTGGAGGCGTATCGATTTCTATATCCATCGGATCACGAGTCCACTGACCGGCGAGTCTCGAAAGGGCTTCACGCCTAGAGCGATTTAGATTCAGTGGGCTCCAAACGCCTTTTCCGTGCCTATATTGTATCTCGTTCCTCACGGAGCTCAACCAACTTGCTCCGCCACCTTTCCTGAAAATCCTTCGCGCAGCCTCAACCTTTCGAAGCACATCCCGCGCATCATTTTTGTCCAAATTACTAAGGACGAGCGTTTCGGAAAATTCTGAGAGTATTCCATCGAATAGTTCCCAAAAAGCTTCATGGGCGCCTCCGACACGGCCTCGCGCCTGAATCATGGTGAAGCCGGTTTGCTTAGTATTCATTTTGCAGCTGTAGAGGCCACCCGACAAAGCAAAGTTCACCATAGTTCCACGAGCATTCAGCAATGATTTAATATGTTGAACATGCTTATTTTCGAAATACGTGCAGCTATGCCCCATAAGGCGTATCAAACCATGCCCACTATAGAATGATGCATAGTATAATCTAATCAAAGCCCAAGGCAGTGAATTAGCGTCTTCGATTGCTCCAACCAAACCTGACATTGTAGTAAAAGAAGCTGACGCAAGTCGAGATGCGTCACCACCAAATGCTTCCGCTATAAAGGCTCCTTCGCGGAAATCGATACTAACTTCTTCCGAAGCGTCATCAATGTCCAAATCATAGCCAGACTTTGGGCCGATAAGGATCGTGTCAGACATATGCCGAACAGACGGACGACCGCTTAGTGCGAATAGTCCACGCGCAATATTGGGTTGCAATGCGTCTGCGATAAGAGACATGGCCCTATGAGCCCATGCCAATCGTAAAACCCGACCGCATAGCCTTTTTGAATATATCTACTAGTGACGTTGGGCTTTTACCAGGGTTTGCCAAGTCAGCCTTTCGCACACGCTCGAACATCGGCCGCAGTATTTCACTGAAATTATCAATAGAAAACTCCGCACCATGCCTATCGGCAACTCGTTCCGCGACGGCAGGAAACAGGATGACGAGAGCTTTAAACATAACGGGGTTCACAATAAGGTCCGCCACGCCATTTTGCCTCATTCCACCAAGGCAAGAATGCAAATAAGCCGACATAACTTGATAAACATACCCAGCACTTGCGCCTGAGAAAGTTTCTAGAATAGGCTTAAGTGCTCCGTTGAACGTAACGCGAGATATCTTACCTTTTTTTCTTTCGTAAGGGCTCATCAGCCCGAAAAGCGGGCTATCAGGCTCGACGTTGAAGAGGTCAAAAACGTCACGCATCAGCGCTTCCGAGTCTGACTCAGTTTCTGCCATGCGCTTGATGTCTAGAATTAACTCATTTGGAACAGGCCGTTGCTTCGTATTGATATCCATAAAAAGACGAGCTTCTTCAGTTCGAGAAAGCCCGTTATAGATTACGACAGGTACTCGAAGCTTCGACGTGGCGAGCTTAAAACCGTAAACTCGATGCTGACCATCAAGAATCAAAAAAGCCCTACTCCCCACTATAAAGTTCAGCGTACGGTTTGGGCGGTTGTATTGTAGGTCGGCCTCTGGCTGTGCTGAAAGCACAATCGAGCTAGGTATTGTTCCGGTTCCACTATCTATGTATGCGGCTATATCGCGCGCTCGTCTTTCGTCCAAGGCTCGCTGGAATCCCTCGTCGGGGTCAGCATAACGCGGTTCCACCATACAGCACTCTGCCAAGACATCACTTGGCATTGACAGCGTATAGAAACGATGACTTCCCTGACTTAGCAGGCTAGCCGTATAGCTACCTCTTTCAGGCGACTTTTGGTTTTCACCTGTGCCCGAGATTGAATCAGGTATGGGATCGTCAGCTTCGATGTTCGACACGTTGCCCTCATGCTGGCTGCATCATAGTGGCAAAACCAAGTGCAAGCCTTTAGACTGTCTTTTTGCATTTCCAATCGTAAATTAGCAACCTCTGGTGGCGTTGAATTCATTCTCGAAGGAACGCAGTGATCCGGCTCTAGTGCGGATCAGATAATCAAGTGGCAACGCGTCGGTTCATGGGGTGGACCCCGTTTCACCGGACAGGCGGCGTTTGGGTTTAGGCACTGAGCCTGATTCCTCGGAAGTCCGATCCGGCTGCCTCGCCTTCTGCCGCCCCGATGGGAGACCACCGGGGCGGCTTCAAATCAGGAGGCAGACACCTTCATGACGAGGATCGCGTTCGGGTCCATCACGCCGCCGCCGACGCGCTTCGTCGTATAGAAGCCGACGTACGGCTTGACCGTGAATGGATCGCGGAGGATGCGGATACCCGTCCGATCGTTGATGACATAGCCCAGCCGGAAGTTGCCAAAGGCGATCGGCAGTGTGTTCGCTGCGATACTCGGCATGTTTTCATCGATCGTCACCGGATAACCCAGCAACGTAGGGGGCTGGCCTTCGATGATGCTCGGACGCCACAGGTAGTTGCCGCCCGCATCCTTGAACTGCGAGATGGCCGATGCGCTGTTGGAGTTCATGAGCCAGGTCGCGCCCTGCCGGTAAGGGGAGCGCAGAGCATAGACCATCTTGATCAAGGCATCGGGCGTGACGGCACTGGCGTTGCCGCTCGGCGTCGTGGCGATCGGGCCGCCCGGATGCTCGTTTTCGGAGACACCGCCTACAACGTACGTCAGGAACCCACGCGGTTTGTTCAAGCCGTCGCCGGCAATGAAGGCGATACCTTCCTGACGCTCGAATTCGGAACCCAGTTCGGTCGTGAACCACTCTTCGAGTTTGAAGTCGGCGTCGTCCACCAGTTGCTGCGACACCATCGGGAACGCATAGATTTCGCCATGCGGGAAGGTAATGGGCTTGAGCGCCGCCGTGGCCGTTTCGGGGCGGGGGGCGGTTTCCCCGACCCAGCCCGAGCCCCACGCGCCCGAATTCCAGATCGTTGAGTAGGCGCGGACGGAGGTTTCCACCACGTTCGCGATCTGACGGAACGGGCTGGCCGCGCGCTGCGCCTTCCGCACCTGCCGGTCCCATTCCGAAGGTGCGAGATACCCGCCAGCCTCGTTCACACCGGCCGACATGGCAGCGTTGATACGCTGGCGTTCGCCTTCGCGGTTCGCCACCTGCAACTGCATCTGATCCATGCCGGATCGCGCATAGGCGATGAACGACTGTGTATATGCCGGGTCAGGCGCGGGGCCGAGCGCGCCAGTATCCGGCATGATGCCGCCACCCAAATGGAACGCTGCCGCTCTTTCGGTCATGCCGTCAAGGGAAGCTTGAAAGTTGCCGAACCGCTTATCGACGGTTCCCTTGAACGCCTCGAAGGCTTCCAAAAGCTCGACCGACATTTTCACCGGGTCAGGAGCGGCACGAGGCGGGATGCAAACGGCAGCCGGGCGCGAGTGGAGATGGGCAGAAAGCGCAGCCAAGCCGCGCGTGGAAATTTCCGGGCGCATAAGCCCTCCTTGGATTCGGAAATTGAAGAAGGTCCGCGCGCTTTTGGCGTGCGAGGGGAGACAGACCGGCGATAGCGAGCATCGCGAAACGGCGTCTCAGGGCAGCGCCTGGCGTACCCTCATGCTTTGGAATTCACCGGCAGCGCCCGGCGTACCCATGAATTCCAACTTGCTTGATTATGCCGCTTAGCGGCTCCCGAGGCAAATGGGGTCAGTTGCCCCGCGCCTGGGTCATCTCGGAGGCGACGAACTGCAGGGTTTCAGCGGCGGAGCCGGGCCCGTCTTCCAGCTCGATCAGCGCCGCCCCGCAAGCGACCATCGATCTCGCGATGACGCTCCGGGGGAGCCCCTGCGCCAACCACGCGTTCGTCGTACGCTCGAGGAATGCCAGCGCTGTTTCCTGCGCCCAATCCTGCGATGTGTTTTCGGGTTCACGTTCGGCCATAGCCGGTCCCCTTTCGTTGTTTGAGTAAGCGGAAGGCGCGCAGCAGGTGCGCACCCCAATGAGCGCGTGCCGCCCTGTTTCTCAGGGCCTACGGGCTACGCGTGGTCTGGGAGGTACGCAGGGGAAAAGGTGCGTACCGATATGCGCACCAAGGCAAAGCCTTATTGAGCAGAGGTTTCGGGCCGTATCGCAGGTACGCAAATCGAAAGTACGCACCCTGTTTTCGTGCAGGGGGATTAATTCTGCGAATGGGATCCCCTGCGGTTCAGCCCCCCTTCGGGCTGGATACTTTGGATGCCCCCTCCTCCCCTATGGAGCGGATCTCTGACTGCCCGCCGCGCCAGCGCCTTCAATCCTACTATCGCACCAGTCATGCGATGCCAGGGAAGCGGCCGTGCTTGAATTGGGGGCGCAACTGATGGGCCGCGGGCTGGCTACGCGTCACGCTGCCCCGGAATTAAACCGACAAGAGGCATAGCCAGATCGAAACGTTACCGCTTCACAATCCATCTCGAGCAAGGACCTAGTATGAGCATCATAGGTGGAAGGTGTGAAACTGCTTCTTTCAGTCGTTACCGAAACGTTGGAGACGCGATATGGGAAGCTCTTCACCATTTGGGTGTCGTTCGGTGCTTTCGCGTTCATCACGATCAGCATCTCATATCTGTTCGAACTGTGGGCAACACCAGCGCTATTCGACTGTCGCGCATTTTCAAAAAACTATGCGGCGTTTGTGGATTTCACCTTCGCACGTCTCCTTATTGCTAACTGGTGCATCTCTGCGTTTTTCCTTGCTTGGACCAAGGCAGGTAGACGCTTTCTCGCCAAGATTGGCGAATGGGCTGAAGACGCCTTGGCAGCGCTTTTTGGCGCATTCATAGGGGTCTCGCTCCTTTCCGTCATTGTGAACGATGATCGGGCGTTTCTCTTTATGGCACTTTTTTACAGTACAGAAGTATTGTTTATCGACCTCACCATCAGGTATCTTATCGCGCCTATGTTCGAAAAACCCTCGCGGCTCGCATTTATATGGATTTTAGCTTCCCCCATATTCTCTCTCATGTGCTTACTCGACCCAGTTTACTATCCATGGAAAAGTCCAACGGCACCTACTCCCATTAGTGAATGCGTGGTGGGGCAGCCGAACGGCGCGTTCTGATTAGACCTCGTTGGATGCAGAGCCCCGTGCCTACATTTCCCAAATGGCCCGGCGCTCTGGCTCGAAGCGGTTGAGTTGGTCGCGCTCGATCGCGCCTTGCTCGCGCGCCAGCTTCTCAGCTTTCGACAGGATGCGGCGCGCCGGCTGCCACGTCTCGTCAGCGTCGAAGAGGTCGCCAATGTCGGGGCGCTCCCCCTCGCCCACGCATCCGGGTATCCAGATGCTGCGAGCCGGGAACACCCCACAGGCGACGAGGCGGCGCGCCTTCTCCTTCGTAATGTTCATTTCAAGGATCTTCGAGCGCGGCATTCGGTAGGCGTAGAAGCGGGATGCACCGGGCGCGTCATTCATGGGCGCTGGTCTCGCTTACCGCCCTCACCTGCTTCATCGCCTTCGTCGCCTCGGCAACGCGAGCGTGCGCGCCCGTGCTCTCGATCGGCGGCAGTCCACGGCGTGAGGCTGCGCCTGCCGTCAGGCGGCGGACACGCTCCCTCACCCGCTCCATTTCCTCGGGCGTCGGCTGCGGCTCGGGCTCGGGTAACTCAACCTCGGGCAGGCTCACGAGCCAGGCGAGCCGATCATGCTCAAGCCGCCATTCGCCCTCAATCGCACGGGTCAGTTTTGACACTTCGGCCGGCGTCGGTGCGAAGGTGCGCGATAGCTCGGGCGGTGCCTCGTCCCGCAACAGGCGGCGCACGGCCTCCCGAACAGCGGGCTCCGAGCGGCCGGGGAGCGCGATCAGGAACCCGTCATAGGTCTGTTGCTTGGTCGCGCTCACGTCCCGCGCCTTAAACGAGGTGTGAACCTGCCCCGCTACCCAGGCGACAATCTGCCCGCCGTCCTCGGGAACGGGTTGCGCCAGCCGGCCGGCAATGTCGGCCATGGTGTGGGCGATGGTACGGCGCTCCGCCTGCGTGAGGCCACAGCCGGCCGGATAGACGTAAGCGCCTGCATCAAGGCGGATCGTGCGCGCTTCGATTGCGACGCTCAGCGAATTGCCGGCGGCGGCGTTCGGCTTCCTCTGCGAACATGCTGCCGGCGTCGATGGCGTCGGGATCAGCGGACCCATGGCCGTGGCCTCTCTTATTGGGGGAATGGTCGATGGTTGGCGGCTGGCGGCCGGCCGGAGGGGATCGGCCCCGACGCTCGATCTCAGAGCGGACCCAGTTCCGCCACGTCGCCGGCCAATCGAGCTTCACGCCATCCTTGCCGGGCTTACCGCGCCAGAAGTCCAGGAACCGCGCCGCTTGGCTTCGGGCGCGATCCGGGGCGAGGCCCATCTCGACCGCGAGGGCGATGTCGGGCTCGAACCCGTCCACCCGCGTTCCGCGCTTCGCCCGCGCTGTACCGTCTCCATC
>NZ_BBWM01000060.1:0-87571 GCF_001463805.1 Aureimonas sp. D3
TTTTCTTTGAAGGGGGGTGAAGGGGGGAAACTTTCTTTTTGGGGGGAAGGGGTGTCACGCGTGACACCATCACTGTCACGCGTGACAGAGCGTGACGCGCGGCTCTTGGCCTGCCGAACCCGGTTTCCCTCACGCTTCGCGGCCAGCCGGGTTTCGGCCTCTTCCTCGATCACGGAGACCACGCCGGCAAGCTGGTCGGCAGACAGACCCAAGGCGGCCAGCCTGCGCACCATGTCGGCGTTGACGCGCATCAGCCCTTCACGTCCTCAAGGATCGTCACTGGCGAGCGAAGGACGTACCGGGCGTGCGTTCCCTTGAATTCGCCCCGGTTCGCTTCCTCGATCGTTTCGACGCGAATGCCCTTCCCGCGAAGCTTGAAGATGTAGTGCGACCAGCGCGGGGCCGGCCGATCGATGGGCGTCAGACCGATCATGCCGGCCGATAGGAGGGCTTCGAGCGCCCAGGCGTCACGGCCGACGATGGTGACGGGCTCCGCCGCGTCCCCGACCAGAACGCGAAGCGTGCGCCGGCTCATCGGGTTTGCCCTTCGTGCGCCGGCCGGCCGATGACGGCGCGGGCGGGATCGCATCGGCGGCGGCGGGCGGCGGGCGGGCGTGCGCCATCGCCCCGAGCGAGCGGGTTCATCGTGTTCATGGGTTCGATCCAAAGGGTTCGACACGCGCCGATCGGCGGCGGAGGTCAGGAAGCGTTGCGCCGGCCGAATTCAGGCTCGGGCGCCATATGCTCTCGGGTGGCATTCGAAGGGGCCACAGATGGCCCAGGATGGCCGCTCAGCGCGCCGGTCGTCCTTCGGTTCTCTGACGCTTGCGGGCAGCGTTGAGCTTGTCGGCGGTGTCGAGAAGCGCATAGGCGACTTCCCGCGCAAGCTTGGAGTGGAAGGCGATAAAATGCACCGGGCCGGGACTGTCGCCGGTCGGCGCGTCATCGATGCGAATTTCAGGGTCGCCGCGTCGCGTATGGAACGTGATCCGAATTTCGCGACCGCCGTACTTGGGGACGGTCTCGAGAAGCTTCCGGTTCTCGCTCACCAAGCGTCCCCCTTCGGCGTGCCGTCTTCGTTCTCGCGGGCCGGCCGGCGCGGGCGCTTGTCGGTGCGGGTGTCGTCATAGACCGCCTGAAGCGCGGCGATCAGCAACGGTAGATGCCGGCGCTCGACGTTGAGGGACTGTGCAGGCGTGAACATCTCGTTCCCGTTCGGCCGGCCGTCCAGCGCAACATGGATGCGAGCTTCGGCCCCCTGGAAGTGGCGCGAAACCTTCATGCGAAGGCAGGGGCTCACATGCACCATTCGATAGCTCATCACCGCGCCTTTCCCGTCGCCTTGTTAGCGATGCGCGCCCCTTGAGCGGCAGTCTCTTGCTCGACCAGCCAGCGGGCCAGGGTAGAGGGACGTGCACAAACTTTCCCCCCAATCTTGAACGTCGGAATGTGCCCCGCTCGCACCAGATGGCGAACCGCCGGCGCGGTCATCTTGAGGTGTCTTCCGATTGCGGGAACCCCATACAGAAGGTCGGCGGTTTCTACGTCTTCCATGATGCTCTCCATGTTGCGCTCATGTTGCGCCATGTCGCGCGTGCACAGCGCCAAGCGGCATTCGCTCTTGCGTTTAACCTGCTGAATTCTCATCAATTTTCATCAGTCCGCATTTGGGTAACCTGCGCCCTTCCCTGCGACATAGAAAAGGCCCCTTCCGGGGCCTAATCGTTTGTTTTCATTTGTCTTTTTTCGCGTAAATCAGTATTTTGAGTTCTTCTTGGAGATGAGCAAAAAGTACTCGCGGATCAGGCGCTCGCCCTCGTTCTTATCGTACGCCCCGAAGATCGCGGCGACGAAATCGAACACCCATTGCCCGCAGGCCTCGCCAAAGGTCGGCGATCCCGGTGCATCAACGATGCGCAACTGCTTGAAGATATGCAGCGCGGCATCGGCCTCGTCTTGAAACAGCGGAGGGGACGCGATGAGCGACTGGCGGGCGACAATCCGCTTCTCCCAATCGGGGCAGGCTGTCGACCATTCCATCAGTTCACCGCGAACCCTTTACCTGGGGGCGGAGGCGCGGCGAAGAGGCCGCCCACTTCCTCGGCCTCCGCCTGCCTTTGCGCCTTCTTGCCTTCCGGCGCGTTCGTTTCCGCCAGCGTCTTCAGCGCCTGCGCGATCGTCTTCAGCGTGTTCGCTCGCATCGGCAGCGACACCGCCCGCATCATCGCGTCGCGGCGACGTGGACTCTCGTCACCGGCCGTCGCCTCGTCGATCATGTCTTCGAGCTCACCCTGGCGGGACGTCACGCTGTCCAGTTCGTCCAGCATGCGGTCGGCCAGATCCCGGCCTCTCTGCACGGCGTCGGACGGATCGCTTACGCGCTTCGCGGCGGGCGGGCGGGGCGGGATGATCGTCATTGCGATCACCGCCTTCTTCTTCGGCCGCTTGGGCGCGGCCGCGGGGCGAGACCAGCCGGATGCCTTGGCTTTTTTGCGGATCGCGCCCTCGGTTATGCCGTGCTGGTCCGCAATGTCGCGCACCGACTGCGTACCGGTCCGATAGGCGGCTTCGATTGCACTCCAATCCTTTGTGGCTCTAGGCGTTCGCACGCGTCACCCTGCGTACTGGTACGCACCCTGTTTTTGCATGGGGGGATTAATTCTGCGAATGGGGACCCATGCGGTTGAGCCCCCTACCCGACCGCGGACTTTCGGGCCCCCCACCCTTTGCTATGCAGCTGGTGCGCAGGGTTCCAAGGAAGCCTCGGCCAGCGCCGAGCGGACGTCTTCAACGCGCCTTTTGATCTCGGCCACGTTGGTGTCCGCCGTCTCCGCTTTGCGGTGCAGATGGGCCGCCTCGGTCTCAGCGGTTCTGGCAACGGTTTCGAGATCTCTAAGCGTCTCCTGAAAGATCAGTCTCACCGTCTCGTTCATCGCTTCGCCCTTTCCGCCCTCGCCTGGGCCGTCTTCTTGCTGTGGTGCGCCCCGCAGAGCGCCTGGCCGTTCTCGGGATCGAAGGGCGCGCCGCCATCGCGAAGCTCCACGATATGGTCCGCGAAGAGGCGGTCGGGATAGCGGACCGAGCATCCAGGATGCTGGCAGCACCACTTGGCGCGCCGCATCACCGCAAGCCGCCATTCGCGATGCTCGGGCGTCTGGTAGTGCGGGTCTGCCTCCTTCGGCGGGGGCTTGGCGATCCGCGCGTCCATCGTCGGGATGGAAGGACGAAGCATTCGAACCTTCGCCATATGACTTCGCCCCCTGTGCGATCGAACCCACTTTCGCGCCTTCGGGTAGCAGAAGCATCGATATGCCTCGCACAGGCAGCTCGCCAATTGCTCTGCCAAATTCCGCACCTATTGCGCATTGCTCGGCAAAGCTGATCCGCTCCGGAAGTATTAATGTAACCAGAGCGCCTTCTTCGATCCGTAAGACATGCACCTGCGCCCGAGCATGCTTTATGGAGCATTGACAGATGCAAGAATTATCATCTGGCGGGAAACCATTCCTCATCCCAATTTCCACGATCTCTGCTTGCGTGAAATTCGAGGCTTTCCTTTCTGGTTGTAATGCGCTTCTTTGGTGTGCAGCAACTTGAAAGGTCTAGCGATGCCAGTTACGCAGGGCGCAGGAAATCCTGATTGGACGAAAGAAGAAACACTTCTAGCGCTCGAGTTGCTGGCTCGTCATGATGGCCGCCCCGTAGATCGTGGACACCGCGACGTCATCGAACTGTCTCAGTTTCTTAGGAGGATCAACATCCATCCTATGGACAAACGCCGTGACAATTTTCGCAACGTGGATGGGGTCGCCCTTAAATTACAGAACCTTCTCTCCGCGATTGACCCAAACAGAGGCTTAGCCTCCTCAATCGGAGATCGTCAGGTAGTGAGCGAGTTCCCTCCTACTCGCTATACGGAGCTACGCGAACTAGCGGCCCTTTTACGTTTACGCCTGCAAGACCCAGATCTCGCAATCAGCGTGTCGGACGAAGAAACCTTCACCGAGGGAAAGGTGCTTACTGCTAGGCACCGTTATAGAGATGCCCGTTTGCGAGGTAAACTTCTAGCAAAAATGGCAAATCGTCCGTTGGTTTGCGAAATGTGTGGCCCAGGTGAGCGATTCGAAGATCGTAGCCTAGCAGAAGCACAATATGAAGCGCACCACCGCGTTCCGCTATCTACCGCTGAAGGCGAAGTGACTACAAAGTTGTCCGATATGGCTCTTCTATGCGCATGCTGCCACAGGCTACTTCACCGATTGATTGCAAAAGAGCGACGTTGGGTATCGGTAGAAGAGGCTGCTGAAATTCGTAAGCTGAAGCTCTCGCACTGAGAAAGACGTCCCATACGAAGGTTCGAGCATTTAGGCCTATAGGGGAGACAGGACCGTGCCGGGTCCGTCTCCCCGGCGCATCAACCGCCAGGCCGGGCGTCTCGCCGGCGGGACCATCCCGGCCGGCAAGCTGATCGGGCGCTTCCGGCGCGCCACAAACCGTCAATTGGACATGAAAAAGGCCGGATAAGCGTTTTTGGCGCTTCTTCCGACCGTAGGCCTTTTATGCTCTTAGCGACCCCGCCTGTCAAGCTCTAAAGCATGCTGCGTTTGGGAACCGGCTTTTGGTTGCAAAGTTGCATGGCGTCTGTGGAAGCCGTGCCCTTATGAGCGACCGTTTGGGATGAAATCCTCGCTCATGTCCCTGAGGTATAGGTTGCGTCGATAGTTCATCGTCGCATCGGTCTTGAAATCTTCGAAGTGACCTTCGGTTCGCTTGAGCAGCGTGTCGAAGTCGATTTGGGACAGGGTCGTTTTGAGCCCGTTGTTGGCCCGATATTCATTCAAGTCGGCGAGCGAGAGCGTTCCGTTGAGCTTCGACCTTTCCTCCTGGGTCTCCGGCTTCAGAGCTTCACCGGTGGTGAAAATCGCATGGGTTGTCGGCTTCATCCTATAACCTCCTCGCGAATAGATTTCGGCGATGGAGGTTATCATTCTGGGGCGATCTGCAGACACTCCAAGCTTCTCGCCGCTCGGTGAGCGATTTTGTAGCAGATTTGCGATGCTCGTCATCACACACGCTCCTGTTGGATTCTAAACTATCTTAGGTTGAGGCGCTTGACTGAGCCTTTCGCTGGCTGAGGACGCTTCTTGTGGCGTGTTGGGAGACGGGGAGCTTCACTTATGTTCTTGGGGTTTCGCGCGCCTCACGCTCCGCTTTCCACGCCTCTTTACGCAAGGCGTCGGCGATCTCGGACCGCTCCACGAAGAATGCCTCCGGGTCGCGGCGGGAGACCGTTAGGCGCTCCACGCGCCGGGCCATCTCGTGGAGCATCTCGGGCGACACGCCAGCGGGGGTGAGCGACTTAGCCATCCTTCGCCTTCGGCTTCCCAAGCCCCAACACGTCCGACAACTTGTCCAGCGCGGCCACGAGGCGCAGCTTGCCGCCGCCCTTGCGCACGCCGAGCGTCTTGTCGAGCTCTCGAAGCGAGCGGCCTTCGCCGCAGACGAACCGCACCACCGCATAATCGTCGGGCGTCATCTCCTCCGAGATCGTCCGCAACTGGCTCGACGCCCGGCCCCGGCTGTCCGTGAACGCATCGGGAGCCGATCCGCCATCGACGCGGATTTGCAGGAAGGAGGGCGAGCGCTGCCCGCCCATCATGCGCTCGTAAAGCTGGCGGAACATGTGCCCGGCGCGCGCCTGCCGCGCGTCGATCGATCCCATGTGCTCCAGCCGCACCAGCGGGCTTTCGTTGGAGTTGCGCGCGGCTGTGACGGTGCGCGGATTGTCCGCGCTCTCGCGCGAAGCTTTGGTGAAAGCAGGATTGTCCACCTCGGCCATGCGGATATCGACGCCGAGATTCCGGAACTGGACAGGCTGCCGGGCGCGCTCGCGATAGCGCGCGAACGGAAGCTTGGCGAACGAGCCGCAAGCGATCCGGGGGCTTCGGCCATCGGTCGAGGCATCAAGGGTCTTCGTCTGGCCGGGGGTGAATTCGGCGGGGGTCTTCTCAGGCATGCTGGCCTTGCTCCTCGGCACTGGAGCCGGCCCGTCGGGTAATGCCCGCACATTATGGAGCAGCCCTTTGCGATAATCAAAGCAGATCGTCGGCTTTCTTTCCTAGTTCACAGGCGATTCGCGCTTTTCGGCTGCGACCACGCAACACTTGCCTCCCGCAATCCACAGCGGCATAAGGTATCTATTCCCAAGCAAGCTGTTCCCGTTATGTTCGGTTCACGAACCGAATCGCCGACAGGATCACGCATGCTCCCCAACACCAACCATCCTGTGCCCCTCACCGCCGTCCCACCCGGCTTCCGCTTGCGGGTCGTGGCGTCGGCCGGTGCCGGCTTCCCCTCGCCTGCGCAGGATTGGGAAGACGATGCGCTGTCCCTGATCGAGCTTCTGCGCCTCGATCGCGCGGCGGCCTTCGTGTTTCGCATTTCGGGCTCCAGCATGGCGGACGCCGGGATCAACGATCAGGACATCGTCGTCGTCGATCGGGACGCGAAGGCGCGCAATGGCTCGATCGTCATCGCCATCGTCGAGGGCGGGTTCGTCTGCCGCCAGCTCGTGATCCGCCAAGGCGTCGGCTATCTCGAACCGCGCAACGCGCGCATGAGCTATCCCCTCTGCATCTGCGACGAGACCGTGGAGATCTGGGGCGTCGTGCGCGCCGGGGTGCGGGACTATCAGCGATGACCTGGGCGCTGGTGGACGTCGAGAACTTCTATGTGTCGAGCGAGCGCGTCTTCGATCCGGCCCTGCGCGGCGTGCCGGTTCTTGTGCTGTCCAACGGCGACCATTGCGCCATTGCGCGCTCGGCCGAGGCAAAGGCCTTCGGCGTGAAAATGGGCGCGCCGGTCTTTAAGATGCGCGAACTGATCAAGCGGCACGGCTTCGCACTGCGCTCTTCCAACTATGAGCTTTATTCGGACATGAACCGCCGCTTCAACGCGGTCCTCTCCGAGTTCTCGAACCAGATCGAAATCTATTCCATCGACGAAAGCTGGTTCCGTCTGCCTGTGCGCGCGGACGGGCTGGGTGACATCGCGACCGCCCTCGCCGTCATCGCCAAGGTCAAGCGCGACACCGGCCTGCCGACGCGCATCGGGCTCGGCCCCACGCGCACCCTGTCCAAGGTCGCCAACGGCCTCGCCAAGGCGGGCGAGAAGGTGTTCGGCGGCGTCATTGATCTGCACGACGTCGACCTGCGCCGGCATCTGTTTCGCAATTGGCCCGTGTCCGAGGTCTGGGGCATCGGCCGCGCGCTGTCGGAGCGCCTCGCGCCGCTCGGCATTCGCACCACGGCCGATCTCGCGGCCATGGACCCGCATCAAGCACGCAGCGTCGGCACGGTGGTGCTGGAGCGGCTCGTGCGCGAACTGAACGGCGTCGGCGACGATCAGTTGGTCATCGAGCCCGAAAAGCGCCAAGCGACGGCCGTCACGCGCATGTTCGGCGAGCCGGTCACGACGATCGAGGATTTGCGCGAGGCGATGGCGCGGCGCGCGGCGCGCGCGGCCGAGAAGATCCGCGAGCAGGGGTCGGTGGCCGGCCGGCTGATCGGCTTTGCGCATGGAAACGGCCGCAAGGCGAACGCGCCCTCCTCGCAGCGCTCCTGCCGCCTCTCGCCGCCAACCAACGACACGCGCGTCATCGTGCGCTGGGCGTCCCGCATGGTGGAGAGCATGTGGCAGGAGGGCTGCGTCTACACGAAGTGCGGTGTAATGTTGGAAGACCTGTGCGACATCGGCCGGGAGCAGACGGACCTCTTCGCCGCAACTGACAGCCGAGGCGCGGACCTGATGTCGGTCATGGACGCGGTGAACTCCCGCTATGGACGCGAGACGCTGGCGCTCGGGACGGCGGGGATCGGCGCACGATCGTTCGACACGAAGCGGGCGATGAAGAGTCCCGCATGGACGACACGTCTTGCTGAAGTTCCAGTAGCGCGATGAGAGGCTAGCCCAACGATGCCCCACCGTCTTTTCTATGTTTTCGTCTGACTTCGAGCTCCCCCCACCATGGAAGCAAGTCTACAATCCTATCGCCAAAGGGATATGCGTTTACATCCACTGCATTAGGAAACATTTCTCTATGCACCGCTGATAGGAGATAACCCTCGTACTTCTTACCGATTGCACCTTTTATGGCTTCGAAAAGCGAGTTTTGGGACTGCGTTTGATAGGCAAATTCCAGGTCGTTGCACGGTACGAATTGCACATGGATGCGGTCTTCAAAAGTGATCGACGGGTCCTTTTCGTCCGCCATAGCGTTTGCTTGCTCAAGAACGTTCTGTTGCATGGGCTCAACCATGCTAAGCCAAGTGTCTAAGGTAAGCACCATGCCGCTGATATCCTTTGACCGCTCTCGCCCAGGAACAAGACCTCGGCGCAGATGAGAAGCAAACCGCCAGATTTGAAAAACCCCCTTCACAAGCTCGCCATAACCGCGCGCGGCGGACGCAATGGGGTCTTCAGAGAATCTGGCCTCATAGCTCATTCTTGTCGCTTTGCATTCAACAATCACTGAGACCTTTTCGTTATCGCTAACGATAATATCCGGAGTGTCGATGTCCTTCTTTCCGATCGGTCTGTACTTCCAACTCCTCTCCACTGCAAAACCGCCTAGAGCGATCTGAATGAGATCAAAACAGTATTGTTCGAACCTATCACTAATTTCATTGCGAATATCGGCACCCAAGCCAATCACGTCATAAAAAATACCTGACGACATTCGCGCAGCAAGCAATTCCAGAAGAGGGCAAATGATCCTGTTCTTGGAAATTCCGATTAGGGGAAACTGGCGGAGAATGCTACGCTTATAGGAGGGATGGCCATACCCCGCGCGAATGCGCGCTGTGTACGACCTTGCTTCTTCCAAATCGATAGAAATCTTCGAAAAGACCAACGCTAAGGTTTTCTGACTAACGTTGACTCCCTGCAAATCGAGTGTTTTGGATACGAGAGGCTGCGTGGAAAAGATAGCGATCAGAGCAAAACACGCCCAAATGTAATCAGAAATTGTGCATTCGTATTTATTCTCAAATGCAGCCCTAGACCTTTCTCCTCCATACAAAAATGCCGCTCTATAAAACTGCGGTTTATTGATGTACCCATTTTGCCAATCAAATTGCCTTTGGATTAGACGATGCATTTCCTGAAGAACGTTTATTCGCTTCAATACTTGCCCATCGTATGCATTTTCGTATTTGGATAAGGCATTCATCGAAAGCGACATTGCGCCGAACTCTTTGCATTTCAGGTAGCGAACCCGCTCCCCAGCGCGGGAGTGTGGTTTGGGGGTTGCAAACAACTCATTGATCAACGTCTCGATCCGCCATCTGTGGACCGCATAGGGCGATGTTAAATCTTCCGTCACCGCTTCTTTAGGATAAAATATGTATGGCCTAGCTTCAGAAGCGCGACCACTCTGAAGTGCGTCACAAGACCAACACATCAGCAGAAAATCTTCATCGTTCGCGTATCCGAGCACCGATGCGAGTTTACGCCTGTACAGATCGACACGTGCTCTGCTCATTAAGAAGCTACCCAGATTGCGGACGCGGTTGGCTAAAACGGTTTCAGACGCATTCCAAATAGGTCCAAACTCAAACACAACCTCTTAATGTAGGCCGTTACGTCTAAGTTCACTGCTGCGGAGGCTTGGGCGCCGCCTATTCCGCTAGCCACAGTTCACATTCCAGACGCAGGCTCACTGCTTTAGCCTGTCTCGGTGCTTTGCGGGTTGCCCCATCTACGATCTGGGAATACGCCCGCGCGAATAGCATTTTGCGTTATGAGTGGATGAGCAAAGCTTGACCTGATTATAGCCGCTCATGCTCACTCATCCCGCGCGCCTCGCTCCGCCTTGCGGCGAGCAATGTCAGCGGCCACCCGCGCGCCGGCCGACGTTCCGGTTTCGGATGCTTGCACCCCGGCGCTTCGGTGATGCGCCGCGCCCGCGATCAAGCGGCGCGCTCGGTCACGGACGGCGGCCTTCTCCTCCTCCGTCATCTCCGGCTCGGGCGGGGATGGCGGCTGCTCCTCCAGCGTCAGCAGGCGCTCAAGCCGCGCGCGCTCCAAAGCCCATTCCTTTTCGATGGCGCGCGATAGCTGCGCGATCTCGCCCGGCTGGGGGCGGAACTTGCGGCTGTATTCCGGCGGCGCCTCATCGCGAACGATGCGCTGCACGGCTTCGTAAACGGCCGCCACAGCGCGCCTTGGCAGGGCGATGGCGTAACCATCATAGATGGCCTGATCGGTATTCTTGCGGTCGTTGGCGACGAAGGAGGCGCAGACCTGCTCCGCGATCTCCTCGACAACCCGGCCGCCGTCGTTCGGCACCGTCTCGGCCAGCAGACCGCTGAGCCGGAAGGTCTCGAAGGTGATGACCTGGCGATCATTGGCCGTCAGGCCACGGCCGGCCGGAAACCGGTAGAGGCCAGGGGCGACCTTAACGATCCTCGCCTCCAGCTGGGCCGCCAACGAACCCGCGTCGGCGCCTTGCGGCTGCAGCTGCGAAACGGCCTCCGGTTGGTTCGAGCGCGAAACGGGATGATGCGGCATGGGAAGCGCCTTTCGGGTCGAAGGGGATGATGGTCGTGGCCGGCTCGGCCGATGCAGCGATGCGCGCCGCGAGAGCGGTGCGGCGCTGGAAGGCCTCCAGCACCGGCTCCGCAAAATAGCCCCACCTGCGGATGCCCTTGCCGCGATGGGTCGCGGCGCGGCCCGCAATGGTCGGCAGGATGTCCCGCTCCAGGTCGCAGCCGGCGACGATCCAGCCCAGAACGGCTGATACGTCGCCGAGCGTGCCGGCGGTCGGGTCCATCATGGCCCCGGCGGTCGCCTCGAGGCGATCTTGGAGCGCTGCAAGGTCGGAGCGATCCGCCGTGGCTGGCAGGTTGGGCAGGAACGGCACGGCTTCGACGTTGAGACGAACCGGCGGGACGGCACCCGCTGGCGGTTCCGTCCGGGTCGGCACCGGCTCGGAACGATGGTCGTTTGCAACGTCGCGTGCGCGCGGCTCGGCTCCGATATCGGAAGGGGTCGTTGAAGAAAGGGGTCGTTCCTTATGGGTGCCTCGCTTGAGTGAGGCAGGGGGTGCCTCGCCTGAATGAGGCAGGGGGTGCCTCGCCAGTGAGGCAGGGGGTGCCTCAGCTTCGGCCCGAACGGCATCGGTCCCGAAGTCGGAGAAGAGGTCCAGCTGATCCGCCCGGGCCTGATCGTCGAGGATGACGCGGTAGCGGTTGGCTGCCTGCCCACCGTCCCGGCGCTTTTCATGGCTCACCTCGACATAGCCAGCCGACACGAGCCGCCCGAGGGCGCGCTGAAGCGTCCCGCGCGCGATCCCCAGTTCCTCTGCCATCCGCCCCTGAGAACGCACGCACCAGCCCTTGCGGTCGATATGACGGCCGAGAAGAGCCAACACCTTGAGGTCCGGCCCCTGAAGCGAGGGGTCGGTGACCGCATCGGCTGGAATGATGGCGTAGCGGGGGCCGGCGCGCTTGGTCATGGACTGCTTGCCCCCTGCAACCATTCGAGGGGCATGGAGACGGACGACAGGATTTCGATCTTGGCGTGACCAACAGTGCCCGGCCGGCTGACGCCGCAGAACTCCATGGTCGCCGCACCCGTTAGCTGCGCAAGCTGGACGCGCGAGCGCGTCACGCGCCGCACGTCGAGGCGACCCTCGGCAATGTCGCGCTGGAGCGACGGGCAATGGCGCACGGACACGGCCGCGCACTCGCGATGGAGCAACGGCTCGACCTGTAGGACAGCCGAGCCCTCGGCCGCGTTGAAGCGCACGGACGCGTGCGAGAGCGAGACCTTCGTTCGACCTTTCAGCGGCCGGCCGCACAGGTTGCAGAGATCCCGCGCCATCGCCTGCCGCTGGCGGACCATATGCGGCTTGGCGAAGAGCGGCCGGCCGACGCCGGGCGAAATGGCCTGACAGACAGCCGGCCGCGCACCGGCATAGCGGCAAGGCGCGATCGTCATGGCCTCTTCGCTGGACCAGGAGGCGGTGAAGGGAACGGGGACGTTGCCATAATAGAGGGTCACGATCTAGCGCCCCAAATTGGTGGAGACGGCGTCCAGAGGCCTTCGGCCTTGGCGCACGCGTTGCAGCGGCGGATGCCGCCCAAGAAAGGGAAGTGCAGCGAGGCCCAGCGGCCGCACCGGCAGCGGTCCCATTCCGGCGTACCGAATTGCGGCCCGATTTCGGGCCAGGCTGGCGTGTCAGCAGGGACGCAGGCGATCGGTGAAGCGGCAGCCGGGCGCGCGGCGGGCTTCGGCTTGCGGGCCGTTGGCGGTGGATCGGGTAGGCCGAACAGGTCTGCCATCACGCCACCGCAACGAAGACGGCCACGAAGCCGAAGACGCCGATCGTCATGAGGGTGAAGCCGCCGACACGCCCCATCCAGCGGCGCGCCTCCTCGGCGACGGCGAGACCCGCCCCGAAGGCGGCAACAGACGCGACCAGAATCACGACGGCGGCGGTCATTCCGCAGCCTCCGCATGAGCGTCCAGAAAATCGAACAGGGAGGGAGCGGCGACCTTGTTGGCCTCGGCCTCGACATAGGCGCAGCCGTCCAGGAAATAGCCGGGGTTGAGCTCGATGCCGTAGCCGCGCCGGCCGGCCTTGAGCGCGCGGACCGGGACCGTCATCAGGCCGCCGAAGGGATCGAGCACCAGGTCGCCCGGCGCGGAGAACTGCGCGATGGCGCGATCAACGATATCGAACTGCAGCGGGCAGAGATGCGGCTCGCGGCCCTTCGCCGACTGGCTCGTGTTGAGCGTCAGCATGCGCGCCACGTCCGTCCAGACTTCGGGATGCCAGGAATGCGGCGGCAGCAGCATGAAGGTCGGCGGCAGACAGCCGCGCATCTCCAAGCTCTCGCCGATCGCAACATGGTGCTCGAAGTCGTAGACCGCGCTTTCCGAGAAGGCGCGCCAGCGCTTCCAGACCTCGTCGGCCGCCAGCCCGACCAGTTCGCCCGCCGTCAGAAGCCGGTCGCCGCCGGATCGGTGATAGCCGTGCGCATCGACCTGCCAGCGCGCCCGCGAATAGCCGGGGCCCGACCAGTCGTTCGCCTCGGCAGACCATTCGCGCTTCACCTTGCGCACCGGCTCGTCGGCATAGCCGTTCGAGCGGTCGGTCGGCGCCTTGCGGAACAGGAGGAGATATTCGGGGACGCCGCACCCCATGCGGCTCCCGTCCTTGCACTGCTCGGTCCAGCCAAGCCGGTAGGTCTGATTGTTCTCGCGCACGACGTCGGTCGTGATGGTGACGCGGCCGAGAAAGGCGAAGCCGTGCCGGCGAAAATGCGCGACGGCATCGTCCGAGAAGGGCGAGAGCGTCTGGAAGCCGAAGCCGTTGATGCCGCCCGGCGTGATGCGATCCTTGACGTGGATCGCGGCGACGCGGCCGGGCTTAAGGATGCGCAGCAGCTGCGGCGTCAGGAAGTCCATCTGCCGCCAGAAATGCGCGTCGTCGTCCGAGTGACCGAAATCGTTGTAGGAAGGAGTGTACTCGTACTGAGTCGAGAACGGCAGCGAGGACACGATGAGGCCGACACTATCGGCCGCCATTCGGTTCGTCTCCTCGACACAGTCGGCATTCACGAGAGTGAAGCGCTCGCCCCGCTTCTCAATGCGCTCGCAGCCGATCGAGCGCGCGAGGGTCTTCGCCATGGCCGCTTCCGATAGACCATAGCGCTTGATGAGTTCGGTCATGGTGGCCACCATCTCGTTGTGCTGGCGCCACTTCCTCTGGAGCGTTCGAAGGATCTCGCGTTCGGTCTCGGCGAAGATGATGTGCACCGTGACCGCGCAGGTCTGTAGGAAGCGCTGCAGGCGGTGGATCGCCTGGATGAAGTCGTTGAACTTGAAGCCGATGCCGAGAAACACGGCGGTCGCGCAGTGGCGCTGCAGGTTGCAGCCCGATCCCAGCATCACGGGCTTCGCGGCGAGATACTGAATCTGGCCATCGGAGAAGTCGGCGATGGCCTGCTCGCGCGCGTCGAGGTCCTGGCTTCCGTAGACGCTGACGACGCCGGGAACGGCCGCCTCGATGGCGCGCCGCTCGTCCTCGAGGTCGTGCCAGAGAACCGCATGGTCGGCCGGGTTGGTCGCGAGAATGTCGCGCATGGCGGCGATGCGCGCGCCGAGCGTCTCGCGCTTTTCGCGGGACGCGTCCTGCACCCCGATCGCCGCGCTGCGCAGGAGGATGCCCTGCCCGTCCCGCTCGGTGGACCGGCCGCGCAGGTCGGCCTTCACCTCGTGATAGACGACGTTCAGTTCGGGAAGCTCATAGCCCTCGTCGGAAAAGCCGAGATCGGACGGGCGCTGGATGAACAGCCCCCAAGACGCGACCCACAGCCAGAACTCATCGACCTTGTGCGCGTGCAGGGTGAGCGTGTCGGCCTTCTCCGAGTTGCGCTTGAAGAACCGTGTCTTGGCCTGCCCGACGTCCATCACGCCCAGGAAGGCGGCATAGGCGAGGATCTCGATCGTCTCGTTCGGGCTGGGCGTCGCCGTCGCCACGAAGCGATAGGCGACCCGGCCCGCGCCGCTATCGGCGTCGAAGATGCGCATGAACTCGCGGAAGGTCTTGGTACCGCCGAAGCCGCGCAGGCAGGAGGCCTCGTCGAGGCTGACGATATCGAACAGGCCGACGTCGATCTTGCCGTCGCGCACGCTCTCGTAGTTCGTGAGGTAGAGGCCCGGCTCGGTGATCTCCGCCGACGAGCGCACGAAGCGGATCGGCACGCCCAGCATGGCGGCGTCCTTCACGAACTCCCGGCGCACGCCCAGCGGCGCGACGATCAACGCGCGGCCCGCATTGGCCGTCGCCAGCACCAGGAGGATGCGGCAGATTTCGATCTGAATGATGCTCTTGCCGAGCCCGAAGGCCGCGAAGATGCCGCGCCGGCCGCCCGCAATGGCCCAGCGCACGATGGCGCGTTGGTGCGGCTTGAGCAGCGGATTGATCAAGCTGTCATCGATCTCGAAACCCTGCCGATCGGAAATGCAGGCCTTCGCAGCGAGGAAGTCGGCGTAGCTCTGGAGGGTCATGCCCATGCCCTTTGCTCGAAGGTGAAACAGATGGAGAGGGCGCAGGCGTCATGGGCGCGCAGGACGGCGGCCAGAAGAGCGTTCGCGGGCTCGCGGGCCTCGCCGGCGAAGGCGACGGTCGCGCCGGCCGGCTGGACGGTCGCGCGGTGCCGGTCGCCCGCAACGCGCCGAAGGGTGTAGTCGGCGTCGGGAAACACCTGGTCGAGGATCCCGAACGCCCCGGAAAGATCGCCCGTCAGGCAGCGCACATGCACGAGCCAGACGGGCGTGCGGCCGAGCCCGACCACGTCAGCGAGCCAGTCGAGCAGCGCATGGTCGATCGCGAGATCGGCGCCTTCGGCCAGTTCGAGACGATGGACGAGCGCGGCCGTCATCGCGCGACGACCTCGCCGAAGCCCTTCTGGAAGGGCAGATACGGGAGCGACACGCCGCTGTAGCGCGTGACGAAACCACGCGAGACCGGAGCCACCTGCGGGGCGGCTTGCACGGCTGCCAGTTCAGCGGCTTTGGCCGCGTCACGCTCGACGTCATCGAGCCAGAGCTGCCGAGCCTGCTTGTAGATCTGGCTGGCGGTGACGCAGCGAACGCCGCGTTCGAACCCGGCCGCCGTAAGAGCCTTGAGGATCGCCGGCCCGGTCAGCCCGCGACGCGCGCCCTCAGTAATGATCTCGCTTTCCTTGGCGGACCACGGGCGCGTCGTGCGCGGCCGGAGCGCTAGGCCCCTACCCTCGCGATAGGCCGCAGATTGGTTGATCGTCGTCAGGGAGGGGCTGCCGCAGCCCTTCGCTTGCAAGGCGTCTGCGATCTGGTCCAGCGAAGCGCCAGCCTTGGCCTGCGCATAGACGATCTGGTCGAATGTCGTCGTGAAGGTCGGGGATGCGGCCGCCTCCTTCGCTGCCTTGGCGCGCAACGACGCATCGCGGTTGATCCCCACGGCCTTCTTGCGCGCCCTGTCATAATCGACACGCCCTTCACGGTAGGCGCCGGACGCGCCGACGACAGACGCGGAGCGGATATGCCCCGCGTCCTTCAGCTTGCGCATGATGGCCGTGCAGCCGAGCCCGGAGCGCGCGCCCGAGCGGATGATGTCGTTTTCAACGTCTTGGAACGGGCGGCGCGTGGCCATGGCGGGCTCCTTGTCAGATGAGGCGGAGGGCGAGCCAGACGGCACCGAGCGCGAGCATCCCGAAGAGGAGGTCGAGCGCAGTCGGCAGCACGATCTGGAGGGCGAGGAGGACACAGGCGGCGATGAACGCCACCGCCCGCGCCTTGGCTTTGAGGAAAGCCAGCATCGTCGTCAGACGCCGGCCGGAAGCGGGATGCCGAGCGCCTTGGAAATCGTGGCGAGCACGGCGCGCTCTTTTTCGCCGATCGAACCATCCGCTTCGGCAACATCCACCGTGGCAAGAAGAACGAGTTCGGAAATTTCGGGATCGGCCGCGATCTGCTTGATTTCGGCCAGAAGGCCCGACTGACCGACCCGCCCGCCCTCGGCACGCTTGAGCATCGCCTCGGCCGTGCGCTCGATCTCGCTGGCGGGAAAGGCTTTCGAAAGATGGGGGTTCGCGCCAATGGCCCGCAGCGTTGCCGCGATCTCGACAGGTGAGATGTTACCGTCGGCGGAGGCCACCAGCGCGGCACCAGCACAGACCGCTTCGAGCGCGTCTTTTCGCCCTGAGAGCTTATGGACGCCGCCGGACAGCATGGATTTGAGGTTTGCCAGCAAGGACATGTCTTTCCTTTGGAGGGTGAGCGCCGGCCGAAGCGTGAGGCGCGGGAGTGACCCGGTTCGGACCGGGATGGGGTGCCGGGCCTGCTGGCGCCGCAGGCCCGGCGAGGCGACAGCCGCGAGGAGGAGCGCGGCCGTCGCTTAGGGGGGGCAGCTGCTGAGCCGACCTTTCTGGATTTGGCGAGCAACCCAACCAAAGCGACGCGGATCATGCTCGACGGCCCAGCGTGCGGCCTCGTCCACGATGTGCCGGACGATTTCCGCCGGCTCGTCGTTGAGCAAAAGTCGCCCGCGCCCGACCGGCACTGCCGGGTCATCGTCACGCGGCATCAGACGTGGCTTGCGATGACGCCCGCTCATGGCTGCGCCACCTTCGCTTTCAGTGTCGAAAGCTCGCGCTCCAGGTCGCGGATGGCTTCGCGCATTGCCGCGCGCTCTGCGCTGCAGATGTTGCCGTCCGCCAGTGCGTCGTCTGTGACCACGATCAGGTCGGAGACCTCGCGCGAGATGCGGCGCAGATCGTTGTCGCACACGTCGCCGACCGTGCCGGTGCCGTCTCGCACGAGGCGGTCCGTCATCCATTTGGAGACGATCCCCTGCCCCGCGGCGATTTCTAGGCGCACCACATGATGGATCGGCATGAACCGGGTCATGTCGCTGACGGTGCAGTAGCCGGAAATGCGAGATTCTGAGAGCGGTCGAACCTCGCCACGGTCATTGACAGTCGGTAGCAGCTGGCTCGCGGCACGCGTCCCACCCACCGCTGAAACGAGTTCGCCCTTCATCGTCTTGAGCGAGCGCAGGTCGAGATCCGAGAAGGCGCGAATCATTGGCCCGCCTCCGAGTTCGGGAAATCAGCGCAGGGCGAATTTCCGTGAACGCTGCGACCGCCTGCCACATCTTCCGAGAACGACGAGGTGAAGAGGCCACGATGAGGAACAATGGCGGACGAAGCAGAAGCATCGTCAGGCTGCGCGCCGGAAGTGTCAGAACTGACACCTTCGGCGCTCACGGCAAAGGTCGGCACGATATCGAGCGCGCGCATCCAGCGGATGCCGACTTCCAATGTCGGGCTCCCATCCGAATATTCCCAGCGCTTGAAGGTGCGCAGGCTCACGCCCAGGCGGTGCGCCATGTCGGCTTGCGTCAAACCCTTGGCCGCGCGCTGGCTTCTGACCAGCGCGAAAAGGCCGGCGCTGATCATGGTGGCGGAGAGGGGCGCGGTCATGCGGCGGCCGAGCCTTCGACCGCAAGAAAATCAGAAAGGGCAATCTCAAGCCCTTGCCGCTCCCCGGCCTCTTGGATGCCGATCCAGTGATCCTGCGGAATACGGCCGCGGTCCCTCCAACTCTGCACTGTGGTCACAGGCCGGGGCGATCCGTCAGGCATCGGGTAGGCACGTGCCATCCCCGATAGGCCACCAAACTTTTGGATGATGATCTCAGCCGGGTTCCGCGATGCTCGGTCGGCCGTGGCGATATCAGACATCGATCGCACCTCTTACGCACATTGGGTGAGGATATACGCATCATGCGTAAATGGTCAACAGCGATCAACGTGGAATGCGTATGGACTTTACGCGTATCTACGCCTCTATGAGCAAGAAGCCGGATGAGACGAAGGACGAACGGCGCGAGCGCCTCGCTGCGCAATTCAACAAGATTCGCGACAAGACCGGCCTATCTATGGACGAATTCGCGAAACTCTTGGGGTACGCACGCGCGTCCAGCATCCAGCGATACGGAAACCCGGCGCTTCACAGCGGCCAGTATCTAAGCGGCCCGCTCATGGAGCGAATGCTGGCCAAACTGCCAGGTCAGTTCGGGATCACCGAGCAGGAGGTCAGGGCTCTGGGAGGGCCGATTATGGCGCCCGTCGTGTCGGCGCCTGTATTGTCAGCCCCGGTGCAGGATGGACGGCTAGCTCAAGCCATGCGCCAAGCGCGCAGGCAACGAAGCTATACGATCCGGTATGTCGCCGATGCTCTCGGGGAAACGATCGAAGAAGTTGACGCCTGGGAACGCAGCGCTTTGACGCCTACGAGCGACCAACTGGAAGAGTTGGCGGCTCTGCTGGCCGTGGATTCCGAAGCCCTGCGGCAGGGGATCGTTGACCCGCTCGACCTTGAAAAATTGGCCGATGCGACTTTCGTCTCGGACAAACTACCGCTACCCAATGGGCCCCGCGATGTGGAAAAGCTCGGCGTGGTGGCCGCCGGAATAGATGGCGACTTCGCATTCAATGGAGCCGTTTCTGAATACATTATGCGCCCCCGGGGCTTGTACCAGAGACCCGGCGTGTTCGCCCTCGAAGTCATCAGCGATAGTATGTATCCAGCATACCGTAAGGGCGACATCGTCTTCTGCGACCGGACTGAGCCCAGCGTAGGAGATGACGTCATCATTGAGACGTTCCCCGAAGCCGACGGAAGCGCAGGAAAAGCATTCCTGAAGCGCTTGAAGCGACGCAGTAAATCCACGCTTACGGTCGAACAATTCAATCCGCCAGAAGACCTCACGTTCGATCCATATGAGATCAAGCACCTTTGGCGCGTCGTGCCGAACCGCGAGCTTCACGGCTATTGATCAGATAGGCCTCTGCCCTGAGCCTATGGGCTTCGCTGATGAATACCACCTGTACGGAAACTCGACGTCCAGGTAGCCCCTCGTCACGGCAGCCAGCACACGTGAGCCTGGCGCAAAGTTGCGAGAGCGGCACGTCATCACTGACGCCATAGCGCCATAGCTCATCCCTGCGACGCATGCGGGTGCGACCGCAGTCGGCACATTCGATCGTCAATGACGATACTTGGCCCAAAAGCGCCTCCCGACCGGGAAAGCTCATCTCATTTCCTCCAAATGTTCACCATTCGTTCTCATTAGCTATCAAACAATGGCGGGAGTCGAGTGTGCCATTTCCTCGCCTGTGGATTGCGGGAATAACCGCGTAGGGTGAGAGCAGCTTTCGCCTGCCTGCTGGCCGAGATCATTCCTCCCGCGATCGGCTTACGCATATTCATACGCATCATGCGTTGACTTTACGCATCGTGCGTATATCCTCGTCTCCAGTTCGCTAGCCAAGCGCTACCGAAGCCCCCTCATGTCGGAGACGAGACATGGCATCCAAAAAGCTCGGCAATCGGCCTGATCAGCACGACAGGCGCAACCTTAAAATCGGCGATCTCACAAGGTATTTTGCTGCCTGGGCGATGCTTGCAATTTGCATGTCCACCCTTGGCTACAAGGCTATTGGCCGCTGCATCGAGGCGCAGGCCGCTCAGGTTCTGGACCGGCAGGAGAACTTCCGCTCGTTCCGCACCGCTTCCTCGGAGGCCGGCCGATGAGCAGGCGCCAGAAAACCAAGCGCTACGACTGGAGCGACTTCAACTTCGACCAGTCCGCGCCGGACTTCGAACCCGTCCGCCGCGTCGATCTCGAAGACAGCGAGACGCCGGCCGACGTTCTGGCCCAGACCCGCACCCCGGCGGGCTTCGTGGACCGGGAGCGCGACGCGCAGCTGCTGCCGACAACCCGCGCCTATGACGGCACCCCCACCTATCTGGCCGACAGGAACACGCACGCCGCCCAGGTGGTCGATGGCGTCAAAGCCTCATGCTCCATGCCCCGCATCGCAGTGCGCGGCGGCGTCGCGTTCAGCCTGCGCCTGAACGGGGTCGAGTTCCTTCGCTCCAAAACCATGTCGGACGAAGAGGCCGATCAGAGCGAGCCGGGCTTTCGCGCCGCTCTTTACGCCCTCGCCGCCGGGCACGGCTGAGGCATCGCTATGGCTCGGGCGCTCCGCGAAAACCGTCCTTTGTTCGTGCCGAAGGGCGACGAGCATCTGACGCTGGCCGATTGCGCCCGCGCCAAACGCAACTGCGCCTTGCTGATCAAGGCCCACGGCAAGGTGCCGATCCTCTTGGAGTTCTGGGAGGACATCAAGCTGTTCGAGAAGCAGCTCATGAACAACGACAATCTCGATCTCGAACTCGAGATGGTTTTGCGGGGCGCGGCCTAAAGCCGGGCCGCCCGCCCCGATTCGCCGCGCTGGTTCCGCGCCGCACCGTTTCCCTCGTCTTGAAAGTGACCACCATGCCCAACACTCGCGATCCCATCGATATCGCTCTCGGTGCGCGCCTGCGCGCCATGCGCACCGCGCGCCGCATGAGCCTGCAGGAGCTCGGCCGCCAGATCGACGTGACCTACCAGCAGATCCAGAAATACGAGACCGGCGCGAACCGCATCGCGACCGCAACGCTTTATCGCATCGCCAAGGCGTTCCATTGCGAGCCGGCCGACCTGCTGGTCCCGATGCCGGATCAGGAGGGCGCTGAAACAATTCCCGCGCTCTCGGCTAGCCGACTTGGACTGCAGGATGCGCCGTTGCCCACCCTGCAGGACCTGCCTGCGCATGTGCGCGCGCCCATGTCGGCGCTCCTCGACGCCCTCGGCGCGAGCTACGCGCGCCCGCGCCCCGCTGCGCCGACCGCTGCCTCAGGGCCGCTTGCGCACTGAGCGGTCCCAACCCGGAAAAAGGCAGAATAACCATGGCGAGCCCTGACGAAGACGTGCCGTTCTGCACCTTCATCGACAGCCGGATCATTCACGCATTCGGGCCGATCCTTCGATCCGCCGCACAGGACTTCCTCCGCTTTTGGGACGGCGGCCTGTTTCTCTATCCGCATCAGGATGGCGTCCTGTGCATTGCCACTGACGGCCGCGCCATGATGATGATGCTGGACCGTGAGGCGCGCGTCGACGTTCCGCGCAACCTTCATCTGCCCGAAGAACTCATCGCCGCCTGCGCACCGCCCAAGCCGTTCGTGGCGCATTACCCGGGCTGGCAGGAGGAAAAACCCCTGCCGGAATGGATGCAGCCAGGCAGCGTCATGCTCTTCAGGAGCGGGGTCAGCCTGTTCGCAAGGATGCACCATCCAGCCGACGTGGCCGATTACGACGATCTTCACACGCTCTTTTCGCGGTCGGCAGCCTTCAAGTCGCATCGGATGCTCGGACGGGACTACTGGCACGCCAAACCGCGCCTTGATCCGCTCCGCGCGCTTGCCAGCGCACCCGATCCTGAGATGGGGGCAGACCTCGACCCGAACCGCGTTGCTATGTTCGGGGCGGCAATGGACGTTTTTAACCCGCCGGCCGTGACATGGACGCCGGGTGGCCCAGGCGGCGCGGTCGTCTTCCTGATGGACGGCGTGCCGGATTTTATCGGCTTCCTAATGCCGCTTAAAGTGGCGAAGCGCCCCACTTGGCCGGCCTTTGCCTGCGATCTCGTCGCCTCCTATGCGGCCGCAGCGGTCGAAGAGCGCCGAACGGAAGTCGCGGAGGGCCGGCCGTGACCAGCCTTTCCGACCAGGTGGCGCGCGGCGTCTCCGCTGCCATGGCGCGCCGCGCGGTCGCGACCGAACAGAAGATCGAGGCAAGGCTCGCCCGCGAGCAGGCCGACATCCGCTCCGCGATCGAGACGAAAAGCTCGGTGGACGGCAAGGCCTCCGCGCCACGCCTCCGCTTGCAGGCCGAAGCGCGGGCGTTCGGTCAAGCGGCGCTGGCCGCCGCTGAGATCGCCCTCGAAATCGCGGCCGAGGATGCGAGGGTCGCGCGATGAGCGTGCGCATTCGCCCTGGCCTCGGACCTATCCTGCAGACGGCCGTCGCCTGCGCCCTGAGCGGCGCGCTCATCGGCATTCCGGTCGGCTTCGGCCTCGCCCTCCTTGTCCTCTGATACCGAAAGCTTCCCATGTCGAACGCGCCTGAAACCCTCGTTGATTTCATCGTCGCCGAAGTGGCCCGCCAGAGCAGCGAAGAAAACATCCGCAAGATCGTCGAAGTGAACGTTGAGAAGACGGTCGCTCGGGCTGTTGAGTCGGCGTTCGCCAGCTACGGCCATATCGGCAAGCAGATCGAGAAGGCTGTCGCGACCTCCCTCGAACTTCGCGAGCCGCTCGACGTGCCCGCCTACGGCACGATGGTCATGGCTGTCCTCCGTCAGAAGATGGACGAGATCCTGACCCCGCTCGTGAACGAGCGGCTGGGGAAAGAGATGGAGGAAATCCTCGCGGTCGCACCGGCCGAAACCGATCTGTCCAAGATCGTCGAAGCGATGAAAGCGGAGGAGGATGAGAGTGAGCGTTGGGGAACCCACGCGACCGTCATCGTGGAAGAAAGCCAAAGCGTCTCCGGCTACAAGAGCGTCTATCTTGACCCGGGATCGCTTGAGAAACGCTATCGCGGCGACACCGATAAGTATTCGGCCGCCGCGCGTTTTTCGGTCAATTCGGACGGTGTGATCTACGCCTTGCATATTGATCAGAAGGACGCCAAGACGACGGTCAGAATGGGCTATCTACCGAAATGGCAGAAGATGCTTTTCGCGGCCTATGCCTGTGGCGCGAAAATCATCGTCGGTAGCGAGAACGATCACGACACTGGCTACGGCGACTTCTGATGGCCGATCGCCCGATCCTCTTTTCAGGACCGATGATCCAGGCGCTTCTCGACGGCCGAAAGACCCAGACGCGGCGGGTGCTACGCATTCCAAAGGGGTTCACTGTCGAGAACTTAGCTGAGAGCAATCCCGGATATTATTCGGGCATGCCTGGGGACGCGAGCAGTTGGGGCGATAATTTTGCCGACGACGGCGGGCCGATGTCCCTATGGGAACTCGCCAGTTTGAGCTTCGCAGCAGGCGACCGCCTTTGGGTGCGCGAGACGTGGTCGCACACCGGAGATGGTGTGTTCGAAATTCATCAGGCTCGCATTGCGCCGACCGGTCGCGTGATTTATGCGGCCACGCCCGCGCCAGACGCCCCGCACGCGAAGTACTGGCCGTCGATCCACATGCCACGCGAATTCTCCCGGTTGACGCTCACGGTGTCAGATGTGCGGGTCGAGCGGCTCGGAGATATCAGCGAAGCAGATGCGATTGCTGAAGGCGCGACGTGCCGTCTCGAATGTTCTGGATGCATGGGACGCTATCCAGGCTGGTCGATGGACTGGTCGGCCGTCGACAAACCATCTCGGTTTGCGCGGAACGGCGGAGTGCTGTCCGAGTGCGACATCTCTCATGGCACCCCCGTCGCCGCCTTCGCAGGGTTCATCAACGAACTTCACGATCCCCGTTGGAATTTGAAAGGCGACGGAATCTTCGGCCAAAACCCCTGGGTGGTCGCCCTCACCTTCACCGTCGCGAAAGCGAATATCGACGCCCTTCCAAAGAGTGAGGCTGCGTGATGATCAACCGTAGATCACTCCTGCGCGGGATGGCGGCCGTCGCGGCGGCACCTCTCCTTCCGCCGATCGCCGCTCCCGCCATCGCTGGCAGCGCCAGCATAGTCTCATCGGCAGAGCCCCTGCTTTCCTATGCGGTTGGGATCGCTGACGAGTGGAACTGGCTGCCGATAAAAGCGCGCAGCCCGGAGCACGCGATCGAGCTTTGGCTGAGCGAGCGCGGCATTCCATCGATCTGCGAGGCCATCGAGGATGGCGAGGCGACCGAGCCTTGCGGCGACTGCGAGTTTTGCAACGCTCAGGACCCGGATGTGGTCCGCCACAAGGAATGGGACGGTCACGCTGTTCCGATCGGCAGCCGCTTGTGGTGCGAAAGCGGTCTCGGGAGCATCTGCGTTCGCTGCCAGGACGAAGCTTGGCTTCAGGAGGGCGGCTTTTTCGACCCCAGCGGCAAACTCGTCTGTGCCCCATGCGAAACGCCGGCCGAATTTGCCGCGCGCAACAGCGGAGGCGATGCCTGATGGCCGACGGCACCCCGAT
Source organism: Aureimonas sp. D3 (assembly GCF_001463805.1). Lineage (NCBI taxonomy): Bacteria > Pseudomonadati > Pseudomonadota > Alphaproteobacteria > Hyphomicrobiales > Aurantimonadaceae > Aureimonas > Aureimonas sp. D3. The sequence goes on from NZ_BBWM01000060.1 coordinate 24,588, forward strand.
CGAATGGACCGACGCGACTTGGAACCCCATCACCGGCTGTTCCGTGGTCTCGCCCGGCTGCACGAACTGCTACGCGATGAAGCTGGCAGGCTCCCGCCTGCGAAACGAGCCCTCGCGCGCCGGCCTGACGCGCCAGACGAAGGGCGGCGCGGTCTGGACCGGCGAGGTTCGGTTCAACGAACGGACGCTCGACCAGCCGCTGCACTGGCGCCGGCCGCGCATGATCTTCGTCTGCGCCCACGCCGATCTGTTCCACGAGAACGTGCCGGACGAATGGATCGATCGCATCTTTGCGGTCATGGCCCTCGCCCCACAGCATCAGTTCCAGGTGCTGACGAAACGGCCGGAGCGGATGCGCGCCTACCTGACAGCGGACGACGGTTTCGGACCGTGGGGTCGGGTAGAGCACCGCGCGCGCCAGTTGGCGTCCGTGCCGATCGGGAAGACGCTGGCCCATTTGGGTGGCGGTTCGCTGCCAAATGTCTGGCTCGGCGTCTCTGTCGAGGACCAGCTGCGCGCCGACACGCGAGTGCCGATCCTTCTCGAAACTCCGGCCGCCGTGCGCTGGGTCAGCGCGGAGCCTCTACTAGGACCGATCGATTTCACGATGATCCCGACGGGCGACATGCTCGGCGAGCATATTCTCTGCATGGATGCGTTGCTTGGCCCTCCCGATCTCGAGGCTGGAGCGCGTCTCGACTGGGTTGTGGTGGGCGGTGAGAGCGGAAAAGGTGCGCGGCCGATGCACCCAGAATGGGTTCGGTCGATCCGCGATCAGTGCAGCGAGGCGGGCGCGCCGTTCCTCTTCAAACAGTGGGGCGAATGGGGATCACGGTTTGAAAAATCAAGCTCGGGCGAGATGGTCTTCAGAACTTTCGACACGTTCCAGACATGGGTGAATAAGGCCCAGACATGGGTTGCCGGGGGCATCTGCCTCGATCGCATGGGGCAGGAACTCCGAATTGGGGCAGATTTCATGCGGGCTCGCGACGAGGGGCGGTTCCCGGTCACGGTTATGCACAGCATCGGCAAGAAACGAGCCGGCCGCCTTCTCGACGGCGAACTGCACGACGGCTTCCCCTCGTTGGAGGTGCCGTTCGGATGAGGCTCCCTCGCGGTCCGCGCGGCGAGATCCTGCCGCCTCCAACCTACACAGCCGCGCGCCAGGCCAAAGCCACGGCCGACAGCCGCGCAGAGCAGGACGCCCGTAAGGCTCTCCGCGCTGCGCTGACCCGGTACCGTAACAAGCGCGGCACGGATGAGCTCATCAGCGCGCTGAAGATCGAGCTGGAAGCTTTGGGCGAGCAACCCAAGCTGCTGCACAGCTTGGCCCCGACGTTCGACGCCAAGGGGCAGTCATCCATTCTCAACATCGCGCCTGTGGCTTCACCCGGCGCCAAGCAAGCGAGTTAGCCGCATGTCGAACGCCACGGATGAGGTCGCGCAGGATCAGTTGCGCTCCTTCGTCGAACGGATCGAGCGGCTCGAGGAAGAGAAGAAGACGATCGCCGACGACATCAAGGACGTCTACGCCGAGGCCAAGGGCAACGGCTTCGACACGAAGGTGCTTCGGAAGGTCATCTCGCTTCGCAAACAGGACGCACAGGAGCGGCAGGAGCAGGAGGCCATCATGGACCTCTATCTGCAGGCGCTCGGCATGGAGGCCAGCCTATGAGTGCTCACACCTCGTTTCAGAACCGCGTCGCCGCATGGACGGAGGAATGCTTCGGCCGAGAGATTTCGTCCGATAAGGTCGAGCGGAACGATCGCTTCATCGAAGAGGCGCTCGAGTTCGCGCAAAGCACCGGCTACACCGCCGATCGCGCCCATGCCCTTGTGCAATACGTGTTCGGCCGGCCCGCGGGAGACCCCGGCCAGGAAGTCGGCGGCGTGATGGTCACGCTGGCCGCTGCCTGCAACGCCCACGGTCTCGACATTGAGGTCGAGGCGTGCCGCGAGATCGATCGGATCACGACGCCGGAGATGGTGGAGAAAATTCGCGCGAAGCAAGGGGCCAAACCAACCGGCTCTGCGCTACCGATCGCTATGGGTCTGTAAGGCGGACCCAGCACGGGTGCGCCGGCCGGCATGCATTATGTGCGCTTGCAGTTGTACCGCTTCACGGTCGCTGAGGCTGCCGCACAGGTCAAGGTCATCGCGGCCGCTGCGCGGTTGGCGAGGACGATGCCTCATAGACAGAAATTACCTTTGGGTTGAAAGGTCACCTTGCTAGATTGAAGATCAATGCGGCGAGGGGGCAGTTTTGGGGGCTGATTTCTGGACTATCGCGAGTGCGGTCGGCTCTGTGGGCAGCGCCGTTGGTACGATCGGTGCTGCAATTTTAGCCGGGCGTCTCGCTTGGCTTTCCGCGTATGGGGCGAAACCTTGGATCAGCGAACTTATCCTCGGCCGCCGAGCGCTCAATCCAGAAAAAACGGAGTTCGCAAAGGAGCTAGGTCTCTCCATCACCAATCGACAGAAGGTCCCGGTGACGGTGTATCGGATCGTCGTTTGCGTGCCAGGAGATGTTTTCACTGGCAAGCCATACAGCGGAACTTTCATTATCAATGACTCAAAACCGGAAGAGTTAAGGATGCAAGCATGCGAGTTTTCCGGCGATACTGTGAGATTTCTGTTCAAAGAAGAAATCAGACCCGGTCAAACCGGACGCATTCACTTCCTCGCCCCCCTCTCTGGGGCAGGAGATGCGATGCAAAACGCTCGCTTCATGGCCTACATGCAGCGTGACGAACCGTACCTATCCTCATTCTGGATCACTCGGATTGTGGACGTTCGGAAGCTGAACAGTCGTTTCCGGAAACGCCCGCCGTGGTCCTTGCGTTGGTTTGTGAACCAACATCAAGACCGTCTCATGCCGCCGACGAATTTCCCATGACAAAAAAGCAGGGCCCGGTAGATAGCTCGCAAGAGCCGACGAGCGCGCTCCCGAGCGATCCGCTTGAAACGTTCAAGCTGTTCATCGGCAACACCGCAGAAGAGGTAGAACGGCATCTCAGCGTTCCGGCCGGCTCGATTGCAGGCATTGTCGAAGACGAGGACAATTTGTTCCTCATCAAACTCATCGCCGTCATCGAACCTGTCATCAACGACCTGATCCGGTTCGGCTTCCTACAACCAAATGGCGGGCTCGGTGGGCGTGACCGAGGCCCCGAACTGGAACCTACCTTCCGGGAGTTGGACCACCTCCCGCTAATGGGTCGACCCGGTCGCCTTCAAATTGCGTGCAAATTGAACGTCATAACTTCCGACGAACTGCAGTTCGTGCAGGCACTAGCGGCATTGCGGAACAGCTACGCGCACAACATCTCGTCCATGAGCCAGCCGATATTGGACGTCTTCCGAAGACATAGAGCCGGGAACAAAAAACTTCTCAGCGTTCTCACATTGAATACCGTTTTCACCGACGACGTTGATTCAAGCGGTGAACTCCGCTTTCTCTTGCTCGCCATATGGGCGGCGGTCTTGTCTGGCTGGATGGGCCGCCTGCACCGACCGCCGCAAAACATTTTTGATGCCCTATTGGGACTTTCGAAGCACAAGCCCAGCGGCACAAACATGGACGAGAGACCGGCAGGCTAGAAGGCTAGGGCCTGTTAGCATCTGAAGCCGACTCTATGTCTCTGGCTTTTCCGATGAGGAGAAGTGCGCAGATGCTAAGCGACGAGCAATGGTCTGATTTGGAACCACTGATCGAGGCGTGCCGCCCGCATGCGAAGGTTCCGAGCCCGCACCTTCGCCGGACCGTCGAGGCCATTCTCTGGCGTCCCAGAACGGAGCCAAGTGGCGTGCTCTGCCGGCCGAGTTCGGCCCCTGGTGGATGGCGGCGCAGACCTTCATCCGCTGGGCGCGGCTCGGCGTCTGGGAGAGGCTGCTGGCGCTGGTCCAGGAGCGCGGCGTTACGTTCGGCATGGTGTTCCTGGACGGGACGAACATCCGCGCCCATCAGAAGGCAGCAGGTGCCAGCCGAAAGGGGGATCTGCAAAAGAGCGAGACGGCCGTGAAGCGCTTGGCCGATCTCGTGGCGGCTACGTCACCAAGGCCTGCGTGATGGCCAACGGCACCGGGCGCGCCATCGCCTTCCGCTTGGCACCCGGACAAGCACACGAACTACCGCACGCCGTTCCGCTCTTGGCCCATCTGCTGGGCATCCCGAAGTGGGTCGTGGCCGACCGCGGCTACACCAGTCATGCGTTCCGCCAGCACATCTGGGACATCGGCACTCGGCCCGCCATCCCGCCGCTTCGCCACGAAGCGCCAGTTGCCTGCCCGGACTGAATCTACAACAACCGCAACCGGGTCGAACGCCTTTGGGCCCGGCTCAAGGAGTGGCGCGCCATCGCCACCCGATACGAAAAAACCGCCGCCAGCTTCCTCGGTGTCCTCTGTCTCGCCGCCGCGCTCGATTGCATCAGGCGCTAACAGGCCCTAGGGGCTTATCGCAGAATTCAAAAGCTCAGGGGAGACCTCATCTTTGTAGGGAGCTCTGCCGGGTTCGCGCTGCTGATTTCCCTACTTATACCACCACCATAGTTGTTAGAGGAATAATGGTAGGCGAATGCATAAGACTCCTATGTTTAAATGTATCATCTTTGATCTTGACGGAACTCTCGTAGACAGCGAGACGCTGAATGCACGCGCGCTTTCTGAGCTGATGGGTCCCCTGGATCTTAGTAGTGAAGCTATCAGAGATGCATATCGTGGATGGAAGCTAAGCGACGTGATCAACCACCTCGCGAAGACCTACAAAATTAACGTTCCGGACGAATTCGTCGCGTCCTACAGGAGCCGCGTTCAAGAGCTATATCGCACAGAATTGAGAGCGTTCGATGGCGTCAGCGAGGCGCTGCAAGCTGTCAATTTGCCAGTTTGCGTTGCCTCAAACGCTCCAATGCAAAAAATTAACATCGCCTTGGAGATTGCCGGTCTGAGCCGATTCTTCGCTCGGAAGCTTTTCAGTGCTTACGATATAGGAGCATGGAAACCGGATCCCGATTTATTCATTGCGACCGCCGTCGCTATGGACGTCCAGCCACATGAATGCCTTGTTGTGGAGGACAGCGCCCTGGGCTTGCAAGCTGCAACGGCAGCCGGCATGACCTGTCTCCAATTTCAACCCGAGCCCGGCGCGATTGTGGAAAACACACCCTTCTTCCGGAACTACTCGGAATTCCATCTTGCACTTGAGGCGTTGTGCAATCAAGTACGCGCCCGTTCCCAACCAAGAGTGAGCTAGGGCCTGTTAGCGTCTGAAGCGGACTCTATGTCTCTGGCTTTTGTTGTTGCCCCCGACTGATCGGACAGATCAGAGGGATTGCCGGGACGCGATGAACTCGCGCGGTGAGAGATATCCGAGTGCCTTGTGAGGGTGAACGGTATTGTAGTGCTCGAACCAGATCGGCAGCGTGTCGATGACGGTCCGAGCGTCAGGAAGGGCAGAGACGAGGCTACGCCCGACCTTCGTCCAAGAGCACCGTGCCGGTGTGGCCACATTCTTTCGTGCGTAATGGGGGGGTCAGCCGGCAAGTTGAAACCAGTAGCCTCTCCCAGACGCCGAGCCGCGCCCAGCTGATGAAGGTCTGCGCCGCCATCCACCATGGGCCGAACTCCGTTGGAAGAGCACGCCACTGCGCCCCGTTCTGATGGCGCCAGAGGATTGCCTCCACGGTCCGGCGAAGGTGCGGGCTCGGAACCTTCGCATGCGGGCGGCACACTTCCATCAGCGGCTCCAGATCAGACCATTGCTTGTCGCTCAGCACCCCAGCTTCTCCTCCTCGGAAAAGCCAGCGACATAGAGTCGACTTCAGGCGCTAACAGGCCCTAGACTCGTACCTTCTGTCATGCTTCTCATTCTGAGGTTGTGAGAGACGCAGGGCTGTAGATGATTCGTCGTGGTTTCGCCGTACGCTACGACGGGCTGACCGAGGGTGGCAGAAATCGTCCGTTGAAAGTGGCCGTCGATATCGATGGTGAGGAAGTTGAAGCGTACCTCAAACCGTCTCATTGGCGTGAGACAGGTTTGGAAGGGATGGCAAACGAAGTATTTGCGGCTTGTATAGCCCAGCATCTCGAACTTCCCGTTTGTGAGCCCCTCCTCGTAGATCTAGACCAAGAGTGGATCGAGGTTATCGAGGATCCCGACCTCAAAGCGTGCCTACGGAGAAGCTGCCCAGTGGCATTTGCGTCCGTGTCTGCTGGCGCGGGTTGGCGGAAATGGCAGGACGATGACATCATTGGTCAGTCGAACCGGCTACACGCCCAAGGTACATTCGCCTTCGACGCATTCACAGAAAACGCGGACCGAAAAAGGGGCAACAACCCCAACCTCCTATGCAAATCCGATCGCATGATCCTGATTGATCACGAGCTTTCATTCCGCATCCGCAGTCTGCTCTTTCCACCTCCGCGCCCTTGGGAGCTTGGATACCTTACGCGGACCGCGCATGGGGATGGACATGCGCTTGTCCGGAAACTGCGTCAGAACAAATTTGCCGACGTATCCGAGTTGCGCCCTATTTGGGTCAGCTTAACGGATGATGCTCTTTCAGCATACGCAGCGATGCTCCCGACGGAGTGGAGTGAAACCGCTGCCTACATCGATCATGCGAAAGCGCATCTGACTCTTGTCAGAGAGCGCATAGACGATTGCCTTGCTGAGGTTCATAGGGTGCTCTCATGAAGTACGCCTACACATACACCCTCCTCCGCTACAGACACGATCCGCTGGCCGGTGAGGCTATCAACGTTGGCGTCGTTCTGCATTCCCGCAAAGGGGATTACCTGGGCGTCAAGGTTCGCAAGACCGTGGGTCGTTTGACAAAGGTCTTTCCTGACGTGGAGAGGTCTGCGGTGATGGAAGTTCTACGATCGATCGAGCGTCAGATTGATCGCGTAGCCACAAAGCGTGAAACGTCTTTGTTCGATCTGGAAGCGAACGTTGTGACATTCGCGAAGAGTGCTCTCGACGATCTGGACTCCGCATTCTTGTGGAGTGAGTGCCGCTCTGGTCTCACTGCCGACCCCTATTCCACGCTCCTAAAGCTCTACGATCGGTTCGTGGGACGCTACGATGGCGATGCAAAACACACACGCGACGACTTGGCAGTATGGCAGCCATTGAAGGACCTTTTGGTCGAGCGCGGGATCGCCGATCGCCTTCAGGCTAAGGAGATCGTCTCATCTGTCGACCGAGTGTCGTTTGACAACGCTTGGAAAAATGGTGCTTGGCATTGCTATCAGCCCCTAAGCCTTGACCTCGCGACTGCTGACGGGATCCGCGAAAAGGCAGCACGCTGGTCGGGCCATATGACCGGACTGGCTCGATCAACAGAAACATTCCGACCATACTTCTTCGTTGGGGCACCTGTCGACGCTACCCTCAATGAGGATTATGAACGTGCTATCAAGCTCCTTCGGGTCAGTGCTTGCGATCCCGTGGTGTTCGAGGAGCACGAGATCGGTAGCTTAGCTGACTTGATCGAAGACGAGATGAAAGCTCACGATCAGTCCATTGCGCCGTAGAGCTCAGGTCCATGTTCCCCCCTTGCACGGCACCCTAGAACATGTCCAATAGGTTCATGTTCATGGTTTGTCTCGGGGGACATTCCGGGGGACATATGGGGGGACGCAGCTTGCGCCAGACGCGCAAAAAGCCCTAGACTAGAAGGGCTCGCATCGAATCTCGGCTGTTAGCGGCGAATCCCATCCTCTCCGCCATGAAGCGCCATCACGCGATCCATCATATCCGATCATTCCCCTTTAAAATGTAGCAGTGCTTCCCTCTTGGGGTGACAATCGCGATTGGTAGCTTGCTGAGCTTGTTTCCTCGGAAACGCTTGCGATGCCCTGGCAGATCGGAGCGCTTCGGCGCGGGGCAAGATGCGATACGCCGGACCGTTTGCATCGAATGACGAATAGCGTTCGAGCAAGGATATGACCGCTTTGATCGCATGGCGGATCATCGCGACGGGGGGTATCAGCCCCGTTCGGACAAACGTTTCATACCTTCTTCAGTATAGAAACCACTTTCGGCCTGATGCTCCAGTTCTGGGCCGAACCATCTAGCCGTTGCCTTATTATAGGCCCATGAACGCTCGTGAGTTCGTGAGCCCGGAGAGGTGTGACGTGCACGGTAAGACTATGCGAATGTCTGTTCGCGCCAAAGTTGTTTGTTTAGCACTTTCAGTGGCTCTTCTCGTATCGGTCGTCAACATCTGGCAATCTTACCAGACCGCGATCACGGACGCCGGTCACAAGTCCGAGGCGCGGCTCTCGTCCAACATGCGGGTGGCCTGGAAGACGCTCAACCCGCGGAACGAAACCTTCACCGCCGAAAATGGGGAGTTGAAGCTCGGCTCCCGTACTCTGAACGGCGATACGAGCATCGTCGATGAGATCGCAGACATGTTGGGAGGCGCGGCGACGGTCTTCATGGGCGATACACGCATCGCCACCAACCTTCGCAACGCCGACGGGACGCGCGCGACGGGCACAAAGCTGACATCGGCCGGAGCCACGAACATCAGTTTGATCGGCGGACAGCCGTTCCGGGGCGAAGCGCAGATTCTCGGGAAAGACTATTACGTCGCCTACGATCCCATCAAGGACGCCTCCGGCAAGACGCTTGGCCTCCTTCTGGTCGGGCTCGACAGAGCCGCCTATATCGCAGGCATCAACACCATGTTCTACACGATGGCGCTGACCAATCTGGCGATTGCAGTCGTGGCCGCGCTCGGAATCTTCTACGTGACGGGACGAATGTTCCGGCCGCTGAATATCCTGCAAGATGCGTTCGGCCGTATGGCCGGCGGCGATCTGAGCCGTTCGGTCGAGGCGACTCGCAGTAGAGACGAGATCGGTGACCTTCAGAATGCGGCCGCGGCGATGGCCAAGAGGCTTGCGTCGACGGTCGGACAAATTCGGGAAACGGCGTCGCAGGTCTCCTCCGGAGCGGCCAATTCCTCGATGACGGCCCAGCAACTCTCCTCCGGCTCCACCGAGCAGGCTGCCGCGTCGGAACAGGCCTCGGCGGCGATCGAGCAGATGACCGCCAATATTCGTCAGAATGCCGACAACGCGTCCACCACGGAAAAGATCGCCGCCCAAGCCGCCGAACACGCCGGGACAACCGGTGAAGCCGTGGCGCAGTCCACACAGGCCATGCGCGAGATCGCCGAAAAGATCGCTCTGGTGCAGGAGATCGCACGTCAAACCGACCTTCTGGCGCTGAACGCCGCCATCGAAGCGGCCCGCGCCGGGCAGCATGGCAAGGGCTTTGCGGTGGTGGCTTCCGAAGTGCGCAAGCTGGCGGAGCGCTCTCAGAGCACCGCGACCGAGATCGGCAATCTGTCCACGCGCACGCTGGTCGTGGCCGAGGACGCCGGTTCGCGTCTTCAGCGTCTGGTGCCGGACATCCGCAGAACGGCGGAGCTGGTCTCGGAAATCTCGGCGGCCTGCCGCGAGCAGTCGATCGGCATCCAGCAGATCAATCAGGCGATCGGGCAGTTGGATCAGGTCACGCAGGCCAATGCCGGTGCGGCCGGTGAGATGGCGGCGACGGCCGAGCAACTGTCGGGCGAAGCGCAGCGGCTGAACGTCCAAACCGACTATTTCAAGCTCGCATCCACCGCTACTACGGTTCCATCACCGGCCGCCGAACGTGAAGCCGTGATCCGGCCGGTGGCGGAATCGTCGCGGCCCTCCCCCTCGCGTCACGTCGGACGCGATGACGAATGGGAGCGGCTGAGCGCCTGAGAGGCAGATATTCCAGGAGGCCGCGCCCCGAAAGGGCGCGGCATCTTCAGTTAAACTCCGGCCGACAGATCAGAAATCGCGCTGAAGGCGCAGGAAGCCGCTCGTCTGGTCCACCTGCCCCACGCGATCAAAGTCGACATTGCGGTATGAGACCTCCAAGAGAGAGGCCATTTTAGACGTGATCTGGTAGCCGAGATTGCCAACCAGGGCGTAATAATCTCCTCGGCTCGTGAGCGTGCCGAAGCGTCCATCGGGCAAGGTGCCGAAGAAGCCGGTGTCGAACGTCCGGCCGAACTGACCCGAGACGGCCAAACCGACCTGTCCGACCTTCTGCGCGTAGCCCGCGCCCACGGCATATTCGAGGAAGACCGGGACAGAGCCAGGCTCCGGGTTCAGAACCGTCGGGTTGTTGGCCGCGAATGTGCTGGTCGTCGCAAGCCCGGCGATCGAGGCGTAGACGGTCGGGTCGAACGCATAATGCCCTTCGATCTTCAGCGACGAGTCGGGCGCTATAACGTTCTTGAACAGAACGCCGCCCTTCAAAGCGAAGGCGTAGTGAGAACCATCCTGAAGCCGGGTGGGCAGATTGGGCAGGAAGAGCGGATAATACTCCAAGCCCTGATACAGGAACGGATCGAAGCCGATGGCGCGGGCGGCGTCTTCCTGATTGAACGTTTCGTCATAGACAGCCGACAGGTAGGCCCCGCCCCAGGCGCCGGAATAGACGAGCTTGGCGTGGATATCGGGCTTGATGTCGCCGGTGGAATCGTCCTCCAGCCCCAGCGTCGCCGAGAAGCCCCCTCCGGCGAAGGTGTAGGACACCTGATTGGTGTTGAAGTCACCAACCACGAGGTCGGTGTCCGTCAGCAGCCCGTCTTCGATCCCGCCGATGTCGGACGACCAAAGGGAATCGCGGTAGCCCGCGAGGAGACCACCAAGCTGTACGAATCCCTGATCCATCGCGACCGTATTACCGGTGCCGGACAGATTGGTGTTCTGAAGACGCGCGTAGGCGCGAAGCGTCCCCCATTCCGTTTCTTCCCGAATGTCGAAGTTCAAGCGCGTACGCACGCTGGTCGAGGCTTCGTAATCGTCCCCTTCCAGATTGCGCGCCGGGCTGCCGGCGACGATCGTGTCGAAGCGGAGATAGCCGCCGAAGCTGAAGCAGGTCTGCGTTCCCGGAATGAAGAGAAATCCTGCACCATAGACGTCGCAGACCCGGACATAATCCGCCGGTTCCACTTGTGGCGTGACAGGGACGTCCGCCCCATGCGCCCAAGATAAGGCTGGCACGCTGGCGCCAATCGCCAGGAAGACGGTGCGCAATGTCATGTGGATATCCCCGCTTCACGTCCTGCAACCCGGCGCGCCGCTCCGCGGCATCCCTCCTCGCCGAATTACCAATGGTGCCTTAGCATCGGATCGGAAGCGAGCGTTAAACGCAAGGTTCCGGAGCCCTTCGAAATGGAATCGAGACTCTTCGGTTTCGCAATGTTGCGAGAACCCCACGATGTAACGGGACACCGAAGTGGTGCGCCTGTCCAAGTCGGCATAACCGTTCGAATCATGGCGCGCGATATTATGGGCGCGTTCCAATCGACTTTCAGCCGGCTAAACGATTTGTGCGATCAACTGGCTGCTTCTACGTGCTCGACTCAGACAGCGCGTATCGTCGATGCCCTCGGCCATTCGAGGCGCGGGTTTGCGACCATCGAAAGAGTCCCTCCCCGACCGTGGCCAAGCGCTCGGGTTGCCCCTCTGTCAGGTCTGGCTGCTCTCAATCGCGCCAATATCGTGAAGCGCTAGGCCGACAAGCTCGCCCATGGCGCGGCGCGCCTTTGCGGCATCGCCCTGCTTGATCGCCTCGAACACGCTCACATGCTCGGGCAGAGGATCGCGGGGCATACGGCCGTCACGAGCCTTGAACAAGGTCGTCCAGCGCACGGCCGAAGCGATACCCGGCGCCAGCGTGCCGAGGGCTCCGTTTCCGGTCGCGCGCAGGATCACCTCGTGAAACAGGCGATCGGCCTCGCGCCCGTTTTCCACCGCGAGACCATGACGCTCCATACCGTCCAGCGCCGCTCGAAGCTCGTCGAGATCCTCGGCCGTGCGTCGCTCGGCGGCGAGCGCGGCCGCTGCCGGCTCAACAATCTGTCGCAGTTCGAACAGTTCCTGAAGGAAGGCCGGGTCCGGCGCACCGTTCTCGAAAATCCAGCGCAGGACGTCAGGATCCAGAACGTGCCAGCTCCGGCGCGGGCTGATGCGGGTGCCGGCTTTCGGGCGGCTCGTTACGAGCCCCTTGGCAGCAAGAATACGCACCGCCTCGCGATAGGCCGTGCGCGAGACCTGAAGCTTTTCGGAAAAGGTGACTTCGTTCGGGAGAAGGTCGTTCGGCTGGTACCGCCCGGTCACAATGGCCGTGCCGATCTCTTGCGCGATGGAGCCGTGCAATCTCAAGGAGCGTCGCTTGGACGAACGGCTGACAGGTGCGATCTCGACTACCAGCGTGGCGACTCCTTCCCCACCGCGCGATCCCCCCGCGCGGCCCTCTACCGGACGCGAATCCGGCAGGCAACTGTAGCATAGCCGGATGGCAGGGCCAGCGTGATACCCAACCTTCGGGCCCAATGCGCAGACAAATTCGCATCGAATCGGCGTCAAACCGCCGGCGTATCGCCCGGTTCGGTTCTGTCCCGCGCACCGTCCTGTTCGCTTTCGAGGCCGGCATACCAATCGGCGTAAGGCGTATTGCGCACGAGCCGCCGATTCAAATCCGGCGCGCCATCGGACCACCAGACCGGCCCACGCTCGCCCAAGGCTCTCTTGACCCTATCCACTGCCTGCCGCGCGTCGGCAAGACCCTCGCCGTCCCCCTTACGCCGGCTCAGCGCCACCGCGCGGCGAGCCGCCATGAGGTTCTTGACGAGAGCATCCCGTTTGTCGCCTGACAGAGCGGGGTTGGACAGGCGCCAAAGGCGACCCCGCACCACGAAATATCGGCCGTCAGGTGTCTCGGGGTATCGCACCTGGAGACCTTAACGCTCCCAGTCCGCTTCCACCTCCAGGGCCGCCTTATCTCGCTTGCAGGTGACGATGGCTTGGCCGCCTCGATTGTCCGTCAGGCGTAAGGCGAAATTCTTGTCGGACGTCGAGCCGTCCATTTCGGCCTCCGCGATCTCCTCGGCATGGCCGACATAGCGAAGGCTGGTGCCGAAATGCGCGCTCCAGAAGAACGGTACGTCCTCGAAAGGCTCGCTGTGTCCGAGCAGGACGCGGGCGACGTGCTGGCCTTGGCGCTGAGCATGAACCCAGTGTTCGATCCGCTGACGTCCCTGCCCCGCACGCGCCGGAAGGTTGGCGACGTCGCCGGCCGCGAAGATGCCGGGTGCGGATGTGCGAAGATTGGAATCTACCCGAATGCCGCCTCCTTCCTCGTCCGAAGCCAGGTCGAGCCCGGCGGCCGATGCCAGATCGACGCGCGGCGCGACGCCCAGGCCGAGCACCACGAAATCCACGTCAAGGCGAATGCCGTCTTCCAGAACGGCGGTGCGCCCATCATAGGAGTGGACCTTCCCCTGATGGAAGAGGACACCGTTCTCTTCATGAAGGGCGCGAACCATCCGCCCGACATCCGCGCCCAACACCTTGCGCAGCGGGATGTCGCCGGGCGCGACCACATGGACTTCGACCTTACGGGCGCGCAGCGAAGCGGCCGCCTCCAGCCCGATGAAGCTGGAGCCGACGATCAGGGCCGTTCGACCCTCTCGCGCTTGTGCAATGATCGCATCGGCATCCGCGAGGCTGCGGAGCACATAAACGTTTTCGCGCTCGAAACCCGACGTGTCCGCTCGCTTCGGCGCGGCGCCGCTGGCGATCACCAGCGCGTCGTAAGGCAAGGTTCCGCTCTTCAGCGAGAGGGTTTTGGCCTCCGCGTCGATGGACAGAACGTGCTCGCCGCTGCGCAACGTCACGCCGCTTTGGTGCAGGAACTCGGCCTCGGCCATGGCCACGCCGGGACGGTCCTTCTTCCCTGCGAGATATTGCTTGGAACAGAATGTCCTGTCGTAGGGCGCGTCCCTCTCCTCGTCGATGAGAGTAACATGTGCGCCCGCGCCACGCTTGGCCAGTTCATGGGCGCAGGCAAAGCCCGCTGCGCCCGCGCCCAGGATCACGATTCGCTCGGGCGGCTGCCGGTCCAGTTGCGGAGGTTGGGTCGAGGTTTTCTCACCCACGACGATTTGCCCGTCGCGCTCTTCGACACGGTAGCAGGACAAGGGCGCGAAAGCCGGTGCGGCAACGGCCTCGCCCGTATCGGCGGAAAAGCGCGCATGATGCCAAGGGCAGCGGATCTCGCCATACGCCAGCAGGCCCGTATCCAGCATGGCGCCGAGATGCGTGCATTTGGCCGAGAAGGCGCGCAGGCCCGCTTCGCTCCGCACGAGGATCACCGGCGCTTCGCCCACGGTGCCGCGCATCATCGCGCCGATCGCAAGCTCCGCCGAGGCGATGCCTTTCGCGAAGTCCGGTCCCTTGTCCTTCTCGGCCATGCGTCGCATCCTTGTCTGGAACTCTTCCAGCAAAGAGCGGAGCCGGCCAACAGGTTCCCTCGCCCGGCAAAGAGCCCGCCCCCAGCCGTTTTTAAAACCTTTGGCCCTTCCGCCAAGTGCTCCCTCGTCGTAGAGCGCGCGGCATCTCACGCGTGCAAAGGGGCATTCATGACGAAGCTGGTTGTGATCACAGGCGGAAATACCGGCATCGGGCGTGGTCTCGCATTGGCCTTCGCCGCACAGGCCTATTCTGTCGCCGTCAGTTACAAGGCGGATGCGCAGGCCGCCGCTTCGCTCGTCGCCGAGATCGAGGCCAAGGGCGGCCGGGCGCTGGGCCTGGAATGCGACGCGGGACGCTCCGTCGAGGTTTCGACCTTCTATGACGAGATCGAGCGCTGGCATGGCGGCGCGCCGAATGTCGTGGTCAACAATGCGGGGCTGCAGACCTGGAGTTCGCTGCTCGACCTCGCGGAGGAAGATTGGGACCGGGTCATCCAAACCAATCTGAAAGGCACGTTTCTCAATACCCAAGCGGCCGCGCGCCGACTGATCGCGGCTGGAAAGGGCGGCTCGATCGTCAATATCGGCTCGGGCTGCAACAAGCTCGCCTTCCCCCGGCTCGTGGACTACACGGCGTCCAAAGGCGGCATCGAGCAGCTGACCAAGGTGTCGGCCACTGAGCTCGGCCCTTACGGCATTCGCGTCAATTGCGTCGCCCCCGGCGCCATCCTCAACGAGCGCACCCTGCAGGAAGCGCCGGACTACGCAGCCAGCTGGGGCCGCATCACGCCGCTGCGCCGCGCCGGCACGGTGGACGACATCACCGGACCCGTCCTCTTCTTCGCCAGCGAGGCCGCCGCTTTCGTCACGGGCCAGACGCTCTGGGTCGATGGCGGCGTCTTCACGCAGGCCAACTGGCCACAGGACGTCTGAGACCCACAAACTGGCAAACTCATTATACCAGTTGACGAGAAGACCATGGATTGTCATGGTCCCGGCATCGCTGCGGGGAGGCAGCGCCCGGGTGGGGATCGTGGTGCCAAAACGCCGATCACCCTCCGAAGGGAGTTTCGGGAGGACGATCCATGTTCAAGCAGCTTCTTCTATCGACGGCCGCCGCCGCCATGCTCGCGGTCACCTTGCCGGCCGGGGCGTTTGCCGCCGACCTGATGGCGATCATCACGCCGAGCCACGACAACCCGTTCTTCAAGGCCGAGGCGGAAGGCGCGGCGGCCAAGGCCAAGGAACTCGGCTTCGAGCCGCTGATCCTGGTGCACGACGACGATGCCAACAAGCAGAACCAGCTGGTGGACACGGCGATCGCGCGCGGCGCCAAGGCGATCGTTCTCGACAATGCCGGCGCGGCGGCCACCACGGCGGCGGTGCAGAAGGCCAAGAATGCCGGCATTCCCTCCTTCATGATCGACCGCGAGATCAACGAGACCGGCATCGCCGTGTCGCAGATCGTGTCGAACAATTATCAGGGCGCGCAGCTGGGCGCGGAAGAGTTCGTCAAGCTCATGGGCGAGAAAGGCCCCTATGCCGAGCTTCTGGGCCGCGAGGCGGACACCAATGCCGGCATCCGTTCGAGCGGCTATCATGACGTGATCGATCAGTATCCCGACATGAAGATGGTCGTGCAGCAGTCGGCCAATTGGAGCCAGCCCGAAGCCTTCGAGAAGATGCAGACGATCCTGCAGGCGAACCCTGAGATCAAGGGCGTGATCTCCGGCAACGACACGATGGCCATGGGCGCCTGGGCGGCGCTGGAAGCGGCCGGCCGCACCGACGTGATCGTGGTCGGCTTCGACGGCTCAAACGACGTGCGCGACTCAATCAAGAAGGGCGGCATCAAGGCCACGGTTCTCCAGCCGGCCTATCGCCAGGCGCAGCTCGCGGTGGAGCAAGCCAAGCAATATCTCGAAACCGGCAAGACGGGCACCGAGGAGAAGCAGCTGATGGACTGCGTCCTCATCAATGCCGACAATGCCGACAAGCTCGAAACCTTCGCCCTGAAGGACTGACCCGACAGGCGGGCGGCGCAACGTGCCGCCCGCATCGTCGGCTCGCTCGATCCGGAGGCTTCGCATGTCTCTTTTCCGCAAACTGCCCTTCGTCGCTCTCGGTTTCGCGCTCGCGCTGACCGGCTGCAAGTTCATCGAAACGGCGGAGCTTGCTGCCCGCAAGGAGGCGGCCGCCAAGCCCAAGGCGGGCGTTGGCGCAACCGCCATGTGGGGAGCCCAAGTCGTCCCCTATTTCGTCGAAAAGGCCCATCCCTTCGCCGCGGTTCGCCCCGCCATCGCGGCCGATCTCGACGCCGCCGGCCGAAGCTTCGGCTATCGCGAGGTGCAGGAAGGCGCGCCCTGGAATTTCGCCGTGCGCGTGAAGGGCACGGTGGTCGCGGCCAACACGCAGTCGCGCGCGGCCACCGCCGAACTCGACACGGACGGCGACGGCAAGGGCGACGTCACGCTCCAACTCGGCCCCGTCATCAAGGGCACCTCGATCCGCGACGTGCTGCCCTTTGTCTCCTTCACGCAATACAGCAATCAGATCGAATATGCCGACGTCGCCAAGGCCTTCAACAATCAGGCCTACGAGACGGCGCTGAAGGACCTGCCGCGCGACAAGCTGGTGGGCGCAAGCGTCGAGGCGACGGGCGTCTTCACCATGAAGACCAAGGGCGACAAGATTGTCCTGACCCCGGTTCTGGTCTCCCTCGGGGGCGGCGCATGAATACGGCGTCGCAAGACCACGAGATCGTGCTGTCGGTCCGCAACGCGACCAAGGTCTATCCCGGCACGCAGGCGCTGAAGGGCGTCGATTTCTACGTGCGCAAGGGCGCGGTGAACGTTCTCGTCGGCGAGAACGGCGCGGGCAAATCGACCCTCATGAAGATCATCGCCGGCGTCGAGCAGCCGACGACGGGCGAGGTGATCGTGAGCGGCGAGCCCGTCACCCTCTCGGGCACGGCCGACGCCGCCCGGCATGGGATCGGCATCGTGTTTCAGGAACTCAACCTCTTCCCGAACATGACGATCGCCGAGAACATCTTCATCGGCCGCGAGAAGACGCGGCTGGGCATCGACATCGACAAGCAAGCACAGGCCAATGCCGCGAGCGCGCTTCTGCGCCGGTTGGAGCATTCCAACGCGCCGGACACGCCGGTCGCGGACCTGCGCATCGGCGAGCAGCAGATCGTGGAGATCGCCAAGGCCTTGTCGCAGGATGCGCGTATCCTGATCTTGGACGAGCCGACCTCCGCCCTTTCGGCGGCCGAGGTGGAAATCCTGTTCGGCGTCATCCATGAGCTGAAGGCGCAGGGCGTCGCCATCGTCTATATCTCGCATCGGCTGGAAGAGCTGGTGCGGATCGGAGACTACATCACCGTCCTGCGCGACGGGCGCATCACCGGCGCGCAGCCGATGACCGATGTGGACGTGCCCTGGATCGTGCGCGCCATGATCGGCTCGGCCTCCAAGGACTTCGCCAAGACGGTGGACCATGCCTATGGCGGCGAGGTCTTAAGCGTCGACGACATGACCCTGCCGCGCAAGGGCGGCGGCTTCGCGGTGGATCACGTGTCCCTGGCGCTGCGAGCCGGCGAGATCGTCGGCATTTACGGGCTGATGGGCGCGGGGCGCACGGAGCTGTTCGACTGCATTATCGGACGCGAGCCGCTCGCCACCGGCCGCATCGTGCTGGACGGAAAGGCGCTCCACGACAAGACGATCCACGGGCGCATCCAGCGCGGCATCGCGCTGATCCCGGAGGATCGCAAGGCGGAGGGTCTCGTGCAGATCCTCTCCGTCACCGAAAACATGACCATGTCGAGCTTGGCCGCCTTCACCAAACTTTTTCATCTCGACGTGAAGGCCGAGCGCGGTGCCGTCCGTGAATTCGTGCGCAAGCTCGCGGTGAAAGTCTCCTCGCTGGACAATCCGGTCTCCTCCCTTTCGGGCGGCAACCAGCAGAAGATCGTCATCGGCAAGGCGCTGATGACGGGGCCGAAAGTGCTCCTGATGGACGAGCCCAGCCGTGGCATCGACATCGGCGCGAAGGCTGAGATCTTCCGCGTCATGCGCGAGTTGGCCGCCCAGGGGCTCGGCATCCTCTTCGTCACCTCCGACCTCGAAGAGGTCATGGAGCTGTCGGACCGTATCATCGTCATGTCCAACGGCCGCGTGACGGGGGAACGCTCGCGCGCTGAGGCCTCCGAGCCCGAGATCGTCGCGTTGTCGGCCGCCGGCCATGGCCTGTCCCCTGCCCCAACCAAGTCCGTTTCGTCCCGTCCCGCTGGGGAGCTTCACTGATGTCGGCCCAATCGCTTGCAGCCGCTCCCGGCGGAAACGACGCCTCGCTCACGCTTCTTCTCCTGAAGGCGCGCACTTTCATCGCCCTGATCGCGGTGATCGCCTTCTTCTCCTTCGCCGCGCCGAACTTCCTGTCGACGGCCAACCTCATCATCATGTCCGAGCACGTGGCGCTGAACGCGTTCCTCGCCATCGGCATGACCTTCGTCATCATCACCGGCGGCATCGACCTCTCGGTCGGCTCCATCGTAGGCCTGTGCGGCATGGTCGCGGGCTATCTCGTCTTGAACGGCGTGACGCTCGATTTCACGGGCTACACGGTCTTCTTCAACACGTTCGAGATCATCCTCTTGACCCTCGGCGTCGGCGTTGCAGTGGGCGTCGTCAACGGGCTTCTGATCACGCGCCTCAACGTCGCGCCCTTCATCGCCACGCTCGGCACGCTTTATGTCGCGCGCGGCATGGCGCTGCTCTCGTCCGATGGCGCGACCTTCCCGAACCTGCGCGGGTCCGAGGAATGGGGCACGGCGAGCTTTCCGTTCATTGGCGCGGGCTCCCTCTTCGGCGTGCCCGTGTCGATCTGGGTTCTCGTCGTGCTGGGGCTCGGCGCGGCCTATCTCGCCGCTCGCACGCCGCTCGGCCGGCAAATCTATGCCGTCGGCGGCAACGAGCGCGCCGCCGCGCTTTCGGGCATCAAGGTCAACCGGATCAAGATGTTCGTCTACATGTTTTCCGGCTTCTGCGCGGCGATCGTCGGCCTCATCATCGCCTCGCAGCTCGTCGCCTCGCATCCCGCCACCGGGGAAAGCTTCGAACTCAACGCCATCGCGGCGGCGGTTCTCGGCGGCACCTCCATGTCGGGCGGGCGCGGCAAGATCGGCGGCACGATCGTCGGCGCCTTCGTCATCGGCATCCTGTCGGACGGGCTCGTGATGATGGGCGTCTCCTCCCTCTGGCAGACCGTCATCAAGGGCCTCGTCATTATCGCGGCCGTGGTGGTCGATCAGTTCCAGCAACGCCTTCAGCAGCGCATCGCGCTCCAGCGTCAGGCGGCCCTCGGCCGCTGACGGGAAGGCACATTCGTTCGCAGTGAAAGGACATTCCATGACATCCATTGCTCTGTTCGGAGCAGGCGGGAAGATGGGCTACCGCCTCGCCAGCAATCTGAAGGGCTCGCGTTTCGACGTGCGCCATGTCGAGCTGAGCGAAGCGGGACGCGAGCGGCTGAAGTCGGGTCTGGGCTTCGACTGCGTGCCGCAGGATCAAGCGCTCGAGGGAGCCGACGTCGTGATCCTCGCCGTGCCCGACACCGCCATCGGCAAGGTCGCGGCCGGCATCAATGCGCAGCTGAAGCCGGGCACAATGGTCGTCGTTCTCGATGCCGCCGCTCCGTTTGCCGGCCATCTGCCGGAGCGCCCGGACCTCACCTATTTCGTGACGCATCCCTGTCATCCGCCGATCTTCAACGACGAGACGGACCCGGCCGCCAAGCGGGACTTCTTCGGCGGCATCGCGGCCAAGCAGCACATCACCTCCGCCCTGATGCAGGGGCCGGAAGAACATTTCGCGCTGGGCGAGGAAGTGGCGAAGGTAATCTGGGCGCCCGTCATGCGCTCGCACCGTGTCACGGTCGAGCAGATGGCGCTGCTCGAGCCCGGCCTGTCGGAAACCGTCTGCGCCAGCCTGCTCGTGGTCATGCGCGAGGCCATGGACGAGGTGGTCCGTCGCGGCGTTCCCAAGGAAGCCGCGCGCGACTTCCTGCTCGGGCATATGAACGTGCTCGGCGCGGTGATCTTCGAGGAAACGCCGGGCGTCTTCTCCGACGCCTGCAACAAGGCGATCGAATTCGGCAAGCCCATGCTGATGCGCGACGACTGGAAGCGTGTCTTCGAGGCGGACGAACTCGCCGCCTCGATCCGCCGCATCACCTGATCGGCGAACACAGCTCGCACGCATTCCGTCCGGGCCGAAAGGCTCGGGCGGGACAGACAGCATGAGGGAGAGAGTGACATGACCGAGCTGCGCGGCGCCCTGATCGGCTGCGGCTTCTTCGCCGTCAACCAGATGAACGCCTGGGGTGAGATCGAAGGTGTGCGTATGGTCGCGATCTGCGACCGGGACGAAGCCCGCCTCGACGCCATGGGCGAGCGCTTCGGCATTGCGGCTCGCTACAGGGACGCCGCCGAGATGCTGCGCGCCGAGACGCCGGATTTCGTGGACATTGCCACCACCGCGCCGAGCCACCGCGCGCTGGTGGAACTCGCCGCCTCCCTTTCCATCCCGGTCATCTGCCAGAAGCCGTTCGCCCCCTCCATGGCGGATGCGCGCGCCATGGTCTCGGCCTGCGAGCGGGCCGGCGTTCCGCTGATGGTTCATGAGAATTTCCGCTGGCAATCGCCCATCCTGCGGGTGCGCGAGGCGCTGAATGCCGGCACGATCGGCACGCCCTTCTTCGGCCGCGTTTCCTTCCGCTCGGCCTATGACGTCTATTCCGGCCAGCCTTACTTGGCCGAGGGCGAACGCTTCATCATCGAGGATTTGGGCATCCACGCGCTCGACATCGCCCGCTTTCTTTTCGGCGACGTCTCGGCCATCACGACCCGCACGAAGCGCGTCAACCCGCGCATTCGCGGCGAGGATGTCGCCACCATGCTGCTCGACCACGAGAGCGGGATGCACTCGGTCGTGGACTGCTCCTATGCCACGAAGCTGGAGGAGGAGCGCTTCCCCCAGACGCTGGTGGAAATCGACGGCTCCGAAGGATCGATCCGCCTCGACGCCGGCTACCGGCTGACCGTGACCGATGCGCAGGGCACGCGGCACGAGGATGTCTCGCCCCCGCTTCTCGCCTGGGCCGAGCGTCCCTGGCACAACATTCAGGAAAGCGTGCTCCTGATTCAGAAGCACTGGGTGGAGAGCCTGCGTGCGGGCCGCGAGCCCGACACGTCCGGCCGCGACAATCTGAAGACGCTGGCACTGGTGGAAGCGGCCTATCAGGGCGCGGCCTCGCGTCAGACCGTCGATCCCGCGAGCCTTTGAGCCATGAGCGACCGCATCAAGCTCTTCGGCACCGATGAGCCGCCCGCCACTTCACGCCTGATGACGGCGGGGCCGTTGTCCGTGGAGTTCGTCTCGGGCGGGCTGCGCGCGATCCGCTTCAAGGGCCATGAGGTCCTGCGCGCCATTGCCTATGTCGTGCGGGATCGGGACTGGGGCACCTATGATCCGCCGATCGAGCATCTGAAGATCGCGGAAGAACCCGATCGCTTCACCCTGCAATTCGAGGCCGCCTGCGAGGCCCCGGATGGCGCGCGGCTGCGCTATAGCGCGCGCATTGCCGGCGAGGCGTCCGGCCGGCTTTCCTTTGACGTCGAGGCCTTGTCCGAAGGCGCGTTCGAAACCAATCGCTGCGGTTTCTGCATACTGCACCCCATCGAACATCTGGCCGGAACAGCGGCCGAGGTCGAGCATGTCGATGGGTCGGTGGAGCGCAGCGCCTTCCCCGATCTGATCGAGCCCTGGCAGCCCTTCAAGAACATCCGCGCCATCACGCACGAGATCGCCCCCGGCGTCGCCGCGACCTGCCGCATGGAGGGCGACATTTTCGAGATGGAGGATCAGCGCGCCTGGTCCGATGCCTCCTACAAGACCTACGTCCGGCCCCTCGCCCTGCCCTGGCCCTATCGCATGGAGAGCGGCGTCGCCGAGCGCCAGGCGGTGACGCTGACGATCACGGGGGACGCCGCTGCCCTGCCACCCGCCGCCATCCAGAATGGCGTCATCGACATCGCGTTGGGCGACGCCATAGGCGAAACCCTGCCGCGCTTCGGCCTCGCCGTCGCGCCTGGTGAGGCCGAGGCCGCGCTGGCCGAACTCGAGCGGCTGCGAGCCATCGCCCCGCAATATCTCCTGTTGCACTTCGATCCGCTGGCCGGCCATGGCGTGGACGATCTCAAGCGTTTCGCCAGCATCGCGGCCGAGTGCCCCGGCGCCGAGATCGCGCTGGAATTCGTCCTGCCCGCGCGCGGCGATCTCGACGCGGAATGCCAGGCCGGCGCACAGGCGATCCGCGAGGCGGGCCTTCGCCTGGATACGCTGGTGGTCGGCCCGGATGCCGATCGCGGCTCGACGCCGCCGGGCAGCGCATGGCCGGACTGCCCGCCGCTCGCCGACATCTACTCAGCCGCGCGCCGCGCGTTTCCCGGTGTCCGGCTTGGCGGCGGCATGTTCAGCTATTTCACGGAGTTGAACCGCAAGCGCGTTCCGCTGGAGCCTCTGGATTTCGTCACCCACGCGACCTGCCCCATCGTCCATGCGGCGGACGATCGGAGCGTCATGGAAACGCTCGAAGCCATCCCTTTCATCACCCGATCGACCCGCGCCTTCATCGGCGACAAACCCTATCGGCTGGGTCCGACGACGATCGGAATGCGCCAGAACCCGTATGGTTCGCGCACCATGCCGAACCCCGACAACAAGCGCGTGCCCATGGCCGCCGATGATCCGCGTGGGCGCGGTCTGTTCGGCGCGGCCTGGGGTGTCGGCTATGCCGCGCGGCTGGAAGGCTCGGGGGTGGAAGCTTGGTGCGGGGCGTCGCTGGCGGGGCCGCGCGGCCTCGTCCTGGAGAACAGCCGCGTCGCGCCCCTCTTTCATGTCGCCGCCGGCCTTGCCCGCGCAGCGGGCGATCCGCGCATCGGCTTCACGTCTTCGGATCGCAGGCGGGTCAATGGCTATGCGCATCGGGATGCGGACGGGCGCAGCATCGTCTGGCTCGCCAATCTCACGTCGGAACCGCAAACCATCCGCCTTCCCGGCCGCTGGCGGCACTGGGTGCTGGATGAGGCGAGCTTCGACGAGGCTGCATCGGGGGAAGCGCCGGCGGCGCTGCAGGCCGGTGACACGATTCCGCTCGGGCCTCATGCCGTGGTTAGGTTCGTGTCGCTCGCTGCATCGAAACCGAGTCAGGACGCCTGATGAACATACAGCGCGCGCGAGCGCTCCAGATGGCGGATCAGCGCCGCCTCGGCCTCGCTCGCATCGTTGCGCGCGATCGCGTCGAGGATTTCGTGATGCTCCACCAGCGTCACGTTTTCCTTGCCGGTCCAGATCAGCATTTCGGTGTGATAGGCCTTGAGCCAGCCGAGCATGGCGCCGGACACCGCCTCGAAGATCGGGTTTCCGCAGATCGCGGCAATGCGCGTGTGAAAACGCATGTCGGCGGCAATGAAAATCTCCGGCGTGCCGAGCGCGGCCTCCTGCTCGTCCAGGAGCGCGCGCAGCGCGGCAACGTCCTGTGGGCTCGCCTTTTCAGCCGCTTGCCGGACGATGCCACGCTCGAAGAAGATGCGGGCTTCCTTCAGATGGTCGAGCGCCGCCGGCGAGGTGGACAGCATGATTTCGGCCGCAAGATCTACCTGCGAGATCACGGAATGGGGCGTCAGCGGCAGAACACGCGCGCGCTCCCCATGGGAGATCGCGATCAGGCCGATATTGCCGAGCGTCTGCATCGCCTCGCGGATCGCCGGGCGTCCGACACCGAAGCGCTCCATCAGCTCGCGTTCGGACGGCATGGCGTCGCCGGGCTTCAGCGTCCCGTCCATGACCATCGTCTTCAGCCGCTCGAAGACCTGCGCGGAGAGCTTGCGTCGGACGATGGGTTCGGACGGCGTCGCCATCGGGAGCCTTTCGGAGCGAGGTCTCGTCAAACCGATCGCCCCTCAAGCGCGCCGGCGATCTGATATCGTCATTATACCGGCACGCCTTCTCTAGAACAGACCCAAACGATTTCGCGCGCCGCGTCTTCGCGCAAACTTTCCGATGGAACCTGACATGGCCGACCGCATCGTCCTGACCTACCGCATCGAGACGCCAGGCAGCGTGGAAAAGATGGCGACGAAGATCGCCAGCGATCAGTCCACCGGCACCTTCGTTCCCCTTCCCGGCGAAACGCCGGAACTGAAAGCGCGCGTGGCGGCTGAGGTTCTGGCAGTTCGCACGCTCGAACCCGTCGCCGAGCCTGCCTTCGGCCGGTCGCATGACGATCTGCGGGACGCCGGTCCGTTTCAATGCGGCGAGGCTGACATTGCCTTTCCGATCGAGGCCATCGGCCCCGATCTCGCGGCGCTGATGACGATCGCTATCGGGGGCACCTATTCGATCAAGGGCTTCAGCGGCATCCGCGTGATCGGCCTGACTTTGCCGCCCGCTTTCGCCAACGCCTATCCCGGCCCGCAATTCGGCATCGAAGGCTCGCAGCGCCTCACCGGCGTTCGCGAGCGGCCGATCATCGGCTCCATCGTCAAACCCGCGCTCGGGCTTCGCCCCCATGAGAGTGCGGCCATGGTGAAGGAACTGGTGGAGGCCGGCGTCGATTTCATCAAGGACGACGAAAAGCTGATGAGCCCCGCCTATTCGCCGCTGGCCGAGCGCGTGAAGGCGATCATGCCCGTGATCCTCGACCATGAGCAGAAGACCGGGCAGAAGGTCATGTACGCCTTCGGCATCTCCGCCACCGACCCGGACGAGATGATGCGCAACCACGACCTCGTGGCCGAGGCCGGCGGCAATGCGGCCGTCATCAATATCAACTCGATCGGCATGGGGGCCATGGCCTTCCTGCGCAAGCGCTCGAAGCTCGTGCTCCATGCCCATCGCAATGGCTGGGACATTCTCACGCGGCATCCCTCGCTCGGCATGGATTTCTCGGTCTATGGCACGATCTGGCGATTGCTGGGCGTCGATCAGTTCCAGATCAACGGGATCGGCGCCAAATATTGGGAGCCGGACGACTCCTTCATCCGCTCCTTCCGCTCGCTTCAGAAGCCGATCTTTTCGGAGGCCGATCGCTCCCTTCCGGTCGTCTGCTCGGGTCAATGGGGCGGGCAGGCCCCGGCCACCTGGGACGCCGTGCGCACGACCGACATCATGTATCTCTGCGGCGGCGGTGTGGTGAGCCATCCCGGCGGGCCGGGCGCGGGCGTTCGCGCCGTGCGGCAGGCCTGGGAAGCGGCCGTCGCGGGCATTCCGCTGGAGACCTACGCCGCCGACCATCCCGAGCTTGCCGCCTCGCTGGACACATTCTCGTCCGGCGCGGGCGCCTGATCCGATGGAGCGCGCTATGACCAGCCCCCTTCTCATCACCTTCTATGGCGACGACCTGACCGGCTCCACCGACGTGATGGAGGCCTTGGCGCTGCGAGGTGTCGAGACCGTTCTGTTTCTTGATGTGCCGACCGAAGCGCAGCGAGCGAGCTTCCCGAACGTTCGCGCCATCGGCGTCGCCGGCACGAGCCGCAGCGAAACGCCGGGCTGGATGAACGAGAACCTCACGCCCGTATTCCGCTGGATGGCGCACGAGCAGGCCGAGATCGCGCATTACAAGATCTGCTCGACCTTCGATTCCTCGCCCGAGATCGGCTCCATCGGCCGCGCGCTGGAGCTTGGGCACGCCGCCTTCGGAGGCAAGCCTGTGCCCATTCTCGTCGGCGCGCCGCAGTTGAAGCGCTACACGGCTTTCGGCGAACTTTTCGCGGCCTATCGTGGCGGAATCTTCCGCATCGATCGCCACCCGGTCATGAGCCGCCATCCGGTGACCCCGATGCGCGAGGCCGATCTGCGCCGGCATCTGGCCGACCAAACCGACCTGCCCATCGCGCTGGTGGACCATCTCGCCCTGACGGACGCCGATGCCGATGCCGCTGTGGACGCCGCTTTGACGCAAACGCCCGGCGCACTCCTGATCGACGTGCTGAACGCGGCGACCCAGCGCGCGGCCGGGCGCCAGCTCCGCCGCCTGGCTTTTGCCGGCTCGCGCTTCGTCGTGGGCTCGTCCGGCGTCGAATATGCGCTGGCCGAGAGTTGGCGGGAGGACGGGGTGATCGACCGGCCCGGCGTGTTCGCGCCGATGGAGCCTGTGGAGCGCTTGGCGGTCGTTTCAGGAAGCTGCTCGCCGACCACCGAGCGCCAGATCCGCTTTGCCGAAGCGCACGGCTTCACGGCGCTTGCCTTCGACCCGCGCCATTTCGTGGCGGGCGATAGCGCGGCCATCGACGCCCTGCGGGACCACGCCCTGACCCAGCTCGCCCAGGGTCGCAGCCTCATCGTCTATACCGCGCTCGGCCCTGAGACCGATCTCGGCGCGGAGATCGCCGGCAGCGAAGGCGCGCGCCATGCGATCGGGCGTGGGCTCGGGCAGCTTCAGGCCGCGCTCGTACGCCAAGCCGGCCTGACGCGCGCGGTGATCGCAGGCGGCGATACGTCGAGCCACGCGCTGCGCCAGCTCGGCGTCCATGCGCTGACGCCGCGAATGCCGCTGGCCGAGACGCCCGGCTCTCCGGTCTCGACCGCCCATAGCGACGACCCGGCCTTCGACGGACTGGAGATCGCGCTGAAGGGCGGTCAGGTCGGAAACGACGACTATTTCGTCCGGATTCGCCAGGGGGTCTGACCCCCGCTTCGAACCCGCAATCCACCCACCACACGAAGCGGCCGACCGGACCCATCCGGCGGAGCGCTCGAGCTTTGCCTGAAGGAGGAGGCGAGCCATGACCAGCACCCCGACCAGCGTCGAGACATCGACGATCTCCAAGATCGTCTGGAGGCTCGTCCCCTTTCTCGGATTGATGTTCTTCATCAATTTCCTGGACCGCACGGCCATCGGCTTTGCCGGCCCCAACGGCATGACGCAGGATCTCGGCCTGTCGGCCGCCCAATTCGGCTTCGCCGCCGGGATCTTCTTCTTCGGCTACATCATTCTCGAGATCCCCAGCAATCTGGCGCTTCACAAGTTCGGCGCGCGGCGCTGGCTGGCGCGCATCATGGTGAGCTGGGGGATCGTCTCGCTTCTCTTCACCTTCGTGCAGGACGCAACGCAGCTCTACTGGCTCCGCTTCCTGCTCGGCATCGCCGAGGCCGGCTTCTTTCCCGGCGCGATCCTCTTCCTTAGCCTCTGGGTGCCGGCCCGGCACCGCGCCAAGGTGCTGGCGGTCTTCTATGTCGCGCAGCCGCTGACCACCGTGATCGGCGCGCCGCTCGCTTCGCTGCTCATCGACATGCACGGGCTCTTCGGTCTGGAGGGCTGGCGCGTCATGTTCATGGGCGTGTCGATTCCGGCCATTCTCGTTGGTATCGTCACCTATTTCTATCTACCGGACACGCCGAACGACGCGACATGGCTGACACCGGCCGAGCGAGACTGGCTGAATGAGGAACTGGCGCGCGAGGATCGTTCCAAATCGACAGGCGGCCATATCTCGCGCAAGGCGCTGACGGATGGGCGTGTCTGGGCGCTGTCGCTCATCTATTTCGGCTTCATCTATGGGCTCTATGCGCTCGGCTTCTTCCTGCCGACCATCATTGGCGGCTTCGAAACGGCGTTCGGCACGAAGTTCACCGTCATACAGCGCGGCCTCATCACCGCCATCCCCTATCTGCCGGCCGCCGTCGCGCTGGTTTTGTGGAGCCGCGACGCGACGCGCCGGGGCGTTCGGCCCTGGCATATCGGCATTCCCGCCCTGCTCGGGGCCGTGTCCATCCCGCTGGCGCTCACCATGCAGAGCCCGGCGGCGACCATCGCGGTCATCACCGTCACGGCCTGCGCCATCTTCTCGGCCCTGCCGAACTTCTGGAGCTTCCCCGCCCGCTTTCTGACCGGCGCGGGCGCGGCGGCCGGCATCGCGCTCATCAACACGATGGGCAACGTGGCCGGTTTCGCCGCGCCCTACATCACCGGCGCGGTGAAGGACTGGACCGGCGGATATGTCGTTCCCATGGTGATCGTGGGCGGTTTCATGGCGCTGTCGGCGCTGCTCGCCTTCCTCATTCTGCCGCGCCTGGAAGGCCCGGTCGCAGCGCCCGACGTCAGGCCCCTGCGCAAAGCTGCCTGACCCAGAATGGGAGAGCCCGCCGCACGGTGGGCTCACCTCATCTCAATTGCCGGTGACGGTCTGCAGCGAGCCGCCGATATTGCGGCCGACATCCTGCAGACTTTCGCCGACCCTTTGCCGCGCGCCGGGATCGACCAAAGCGGCAGGCGCATTCACCGCCGCGTTGACGGCGGAGCCGACACCCTGCGCCGTGCCGATGGCGGCGGCACCGATCGTTTCGCCAAGGCCGAGATTGCCTTCGGACACCTTCTGCCCCGCGATCAGGCGGCGACCGATCGCCTGTACGACCTCGGCGCTTTGGGCAAATTTCGTGTGGTTCAGACTGTCGCCCGTGCGAACGCTGGTGAGGTCCACGACATTGATGCCGCGTTTCGCAAAGCCGGCCTGCACATCGGGCTTCGTCAGATCCACCGCGCCGAGACGCTGAACGCCGCCCGCCAGACGGCGCGAGACGAGAAGCGCGCGATCGTCCTGCGAGGTGAAGATCGTGATGCGAGACTGGTCCGGGCCGATCTCGTCCAGCTGCTCGCGAAACACATCCACATCCAGATCGGGCGATGCCAGCACGACATTGCCGAGCTTCTTCGGCAATCCCCCATCGCGGATCGCCATCTGCCTCAGGGCTTCCATGGTCAGCCAGCTTCCCATGGAATGGGCCATGATGGTGATTTCGGACACGTCCTTGCGCGCCGCCGCCTGCTGGATCACCCGCTCCAGGCTCGAGCGCGAGTAATTGGCGCTTTCGCGGTCGTAGAGATAGCCGAAGATCGACCCTTGCGAGGGCCACGTGAAGAGAATGGGCGCGGCGTCCGCGCCGGAATCGTAGCTGATCTGCGCGAAGCGGAAGACCGCTTCCTCATAGCTCGAATTGAAGCCGTGAACGAAGATCAGGAGACGACCGCTCGGCGCTTCGCGCTGCTCGAACCAGCGGTTCGCGCCTTGCTCGGTCAGGGGATCGATGCGCAAAGCCACGAACTCGCGGGAGGGGTCGGGCGGATTGCGCTTGGGATAGATCACGTCGCCGGCTTTGCGAACGCCGTCGGGCGGAATCGAAACGACAATGTTTTCCAGCGAAAGCTCCGGCCCGCGCTCCCCGGAGAAGATAACGCCCGGCACAGGCGACGGCGCACGAGTGGTCGCGACCAGCATATCGACGCGGTGCGCGCCCGGCACCGTCCGATCCACGGTCATCAACGTCGCATAGGGTCGGCTCGCGCAACCCGACGCGAGGATCGCAGCGGAAACCAGAGCACCGGCGATGCGCCGGGCCCGCTGAGGGCCCCGTCCCCTGGCCAATGTCATGCGTCCCCCGAAGCTCGATCCCCTCCCCCGTCTAGCACAAAACACGTCGCGATCGAGGCCGTGACGCATGGCGGCAACGCGGGGTCAGGGCTTGTTGCGATCATGACGCAGGGCAGAGATCGTCGCCCCTGCCAGCATGATCGCAAGGCTGAACCAGGTCAGCGCATAGACGAGATGGTTGTTATTGAAGCGCACCACCGTCAGTCCGCCCACGGGGTAGCCGCCCGGGTTGGGTGTCGCATCGGCATCCACGAAATAGGGCGCGACATTGACCAGCCCGCGTCGCGCCGCGATCGCCGCGACGTCGCGCGAATACCAACGGTCGGTTGCCGGATCATTGGCGCGCAGCAATCCTCCACCCGGCTCGCTCATGCGCAGCAGGCCCTCGACGGTCTCTTCGCCGGTGATCTGCCCCGCCGGCCTCGTGGAGGCGTCGCGTTTCTCCTGAGGCACGAAGCCGCGGTTGACCAGCGTGATCGATCCATCGGCGGCTTGCAGAGGCGTGAGCACCCAGAAGCCGCCGCCGAGATCCGTCAGCGCCTGAACCAGCGTTTCCTTGTCGTTCAGGAAGGTTCCGGTGAGACTGACATGGCGATATTCGTCGTTACTGGCATTGACCTCCGCCCATTGCGCCTTCGGCGGCGCGTCGCTCGCCGGCGCGTGAACCCGCGCCTCGACCTTGGCGATCAGATCGAGCTTCCAGGCACGCCGCTCGACCTGCCAGACGCCCAAGCCGACGAGGAGAGCGATCAGAGGGAGCGACAGGAGAAGGAGGAGGATCCTCGACCGAGTGCTCATCTCAAGCCTTTCCGCACATATGCAAAATCCGCGCGGCGAGGCCGCGCGGATCGGATTTTGAAATCAGCGAGGCGCAGGCTGCGCCGGTCGCAGAAGACCGGGGGTCAGGACGCGTCAGCCCATGTCCTGCATCTGCATCATACCCGGCATCATGCTGGTGTTCATGTGGTACATGACCCAGAGCGAGCCTGCGAGCACGATGACGACGACAACCACGGTGAAGACCAGGGCCGTCATGGTCCAGCCGCCTTCCGACTTCCCGTTCATATGTAGGAAGTAGATCATGTGGACGACGATCTGCACCGCCGCGAAACCCATGATCACGAGGCCGGTCAGGGCGTTGTCCTGAAGCGGGTTCGCCATGACCAGCCAGAACGGAATCGCCGTCAGGATGACCGAAAGAACGAAGCCGGTGACGTAGCCGCCCATGGTGCCGTGATCATGGCCGTGGCCGTCGAGATGGCCATGGTCGTGGCTTGGCCCCTGCCCCGCGCCATCCGCCAGGGCGGCGTGTTTCGTCGAGGGGGCGTTGGCGCTCATCGAAGCACTCCCATGAGATAGACGAAGGTGAAGACACCGATCCAGATGACGTCGAGGAAGTGCCAGAACAGGCTGAGGCATGACAGGCGAAGCTGGTTCGCCGGCACTAGCCCGCGCTGATTAATCTGCACCATCAGCGTCACCAGCCAGACGAGGCCGAAGGTCACGTGCAGACCGTGCGTGCCGACCAGCGTGAAGAAAGCCGACAGGAAGGCGCTGCGCTGGGGCGTCGCGCCCTCATGGATCAGGTGCCAGAACTCGTAGAGTTCGATGCCGAGAAAGGCGAGACCGAACAGGCCGGTGATCGCCAGCCAGATCTGCACCGAGCGCACGTCGTTCTTCGCCATGGAGAGCATGGCGAAGCCGTAGGTGATCGACGACAGGAGCAGCATCGACGTGTTGAGCGCGACCAGCGGGAGGTCGAACAGGTCGCGCGGGCTCGGACCCGCCGCATAGGCGGTTCCGAGAACGGCATAGGTGGCGAAGAGGCACGCGAAGATGAGGCAGTCGCTCATCAGGTAGATCCAGAAGCCCAGCATGGTGCTGGACCCTTCGGCGTGCTCGTGCTCGTCGGCGACGTAGAAGGTCATCTCGTCGCTGCTGACACTGTGAGAACTGCTGGTGCTCATGCGCTCTTCGCCTTCACCGCCAGGAGACGTGTCCGCTCGGCTTCCGTCGCGATGACTTCACTCACCGGGATGTAGAAGCTCTTGTCGTAGTTGAACGTGTGATAGATCGAGTAGCCGACGATCCCGATGAAGGAGAAGACGGCGAGCCACCAGATGTACCAGATCATCGCGAAGCCGAAGACGACGCTGAGAGCCGCGATCACCACACCCGCTTCCGTGTTGTTGGGCATGTGGATC
The DNA here is from genome assembly GCF_001463805.1 of Aureimonas sp. D3. Lineage (NCBI taxonomy): Bacteria > Pseudomonadati > Pseudomonadota > Alphaproteobacteria > Hyphomicrobiales > Aurantimonadaceae > Aureimonas > Aureimonas sp. D3. The sequence continues at coordinate 56,609 of NZ_BBWM01000060.1, forward strand.
GGCTTGAAGCCTTCCAGCGGACGCTCATAGCCGCGCTGCTTCATCTGCCACCAAGCATCGCCGTCGTGGATCATCGGCGAGAAGGCGAAGTTGTAGCTCGGCGGCGGCGAGGACGTCGCCCATTCCAGCGTACGGCCACCCCAGGGATCGCCATCCACGTCCACCAGCTTCTCGCGATTCCTGATGCTGACGAAGATCTGCATGAGGAAGGAGGCGATGCCGATCGCGATCAGGCCTGCGCCGATGGCGGCGATGATGAACCAGATCTGCAGCGAGGGATCGTCGAACACACGCAGGCGACGCGTCACGCCCATGAGGCCGAGCACATAGAGCGGCATGAAGGCGACGTAGAAGCCGACCACCCAGAACCAGAAGCTCATCTTGCCCCAGAACTGATCGAGCTTGAAGCCGAAAGCCTTAGGGAACCAGTAGTTGATGCCGGCGAAGAGGCCGAACAGGACGCCGCCGATGATGACGTTATGGAAGTGAGCGACGAGGAAGAGCGAGTTGTGGACGATGAAGTCCACCGGCGGAACCGCCAGGAGAACGCCCGTCATGCCGCCGATCACGAAGGTGATCATGAAGGCGATGGTCCACAGCATCGGCGTTTCGAACCGGATGCGCCCGCGATACATCGTGAACAGCCAGTTGAAGATCTTCGCACCCGTCGGGATCGAAATGATCATCGTCGTGATGCCGAAGAACGAGTTCACGCTCGCGCCCGAGCCCATCGTGAAGAAGTGATGGAGCCAGACGAGATAGGCGAGGATCGTGATGACGACCGAGGCGTAGACCATCGACGTGTAGCCGAAGATGCGCTTGCCCGAGAAGGTCGAGGTGACTTCCGAGAAGATGCCGAAGGCCGGCAGGATCAGAATGTAGACCTCGGGATGGCCCCAGATCCAGATGAGGTTCACGTACATCATCGGATTGCCGCCGAGATCGTTCGTGAAGAAGTTGGTCCCGACGTAGCGGTCGAGAGACAGAAGGGCCAGAACCGCCGTCAGCACCGGGAAGGACGCCACGATCAGCACGTTGGTGCAGAGCGAGGTCCAGCAGAAGACCGGCATCTTCATGAGCGTCATGCCCGGCGCGCGCATCTTGATGATGGTCACCAGCAGGTTGACGCCCGAGAGCAGCGTGCCGACGCCGGCCACCTGGAGACCCCAGATATAGTAATCGACACCGACGCCCGGACTGTAGTTCGCGTCCGACAGCGGCGGGAAGGCCAGCCAGCCGGTCCGTGCGAACTCGCCGACGAAGAGCGAGGCCATGATCAGAACCGCGCCGCCCGCCGTCATCCAGAAGCTGAAATTGTTCAGGAAGGGGAAGGACACGTCGCGCGCGCCGATCTGCAGCGGAACGACGTAGTTCATCAGGCCCGTCACCAGCGGCATGGCGACGAAGAAGATCATGATGACACCGTGGGCGGTGAACACCTGATCGTAGTGGTGGGCATTCAGATAGCCTTCCGACCCTCCGAAGGCGATCGCCTGTTGCAGACGCATCATGATCGCGTCGGCGAAGCCGCGCAGCAGCATGACGATGCCGAGCACCATGTACATGATGCCGATCTTCTTGTGATCGACGCTCGTGAACCACTCTTTCCAGAGATAGCCCCAGAGCTTGAAATAGGTCAGCGCGCCGAGAAGCGCGATGGCGCCGAGCATCACCACGGCGAAGGTCACGACGACGATCGGCTCGTGATACGGGAAGGCTTCGAGCGTCAAGCGCCCGAAGATCATTCGTATGAGGTCTGAGTTCTCTTGCATCTCTGGCACTCGTGCGATGGCATCGTCTGGCGTCGCACCCGGCGGGGTGCGACACGGTGCTCCGTTAGTTCGTCTGGTTCAGCTGCGCCGGCGCGACGCCCGTGCCGCTATTGGGCATCTGGTGGTCGCTGTGGCCGGCCGGCGGCGTGCTGGTCCCACTCTCGTTCACCTGAGGATTCAGCTCGTCGGGCTTCATGCCCTGCGGCTGGTCCTCGCTATGCGGCAGACGGCCGCTGGCCGGGAAGGTCGCGCCCGAGGGCTCATCGCCCTGTTCGGCGCGGCGGTTATCATAGAGTAGGCGCTCGCGGTTTTCATGGCTCTCGACGCCGGCACCGCCCATCGCGTCGATATGCATCATCTCGTCGGCGCACATCTTGCCCGGCGCGACGCACTTGTTGAGGATCGCGTGGTAGAGGCCATCGGCGAAGCTCGAATAATAGTGGATCGGCTCCTTCTCGGAGGGCTTCTCCAACTCGAGGAAAAGCTCGCGGCTCAGCGGCTGCCCCTCGGCGCGCACCTTGGCGACCCACTCGTCGAAGCCCTGCTGGTTCAGCGCGTGGAACTTGAAGTTCATGTAGGAGAAACCGGCGCCGCTATAATGCGACGACATGCCCTCGTAGATGCCTTCCTTGTTCATGACGCCGTGCAGCTGCGTCTCCATGCCCGCCATCGTGTAGACCATGCCGGCCATGGACGGCACGAAGAACGCGTTCATCACGCTGGTGGACGTGAGCTTGAAATTGATCGGCGTGTTGACCGGAGCGGCCAGTTCGTTGACGGTGGCGATCCCCAGTTCGGGATAGATGAACATCCACTTCCAATCCATCGAGACGACGCGCACCTCGAGGGGCTTCATCTCCGGCGTGACCGGCTGCCCTTCGGCGATTCGCGTCAGCGGACGGTAGGGATCGAGAAGATGCGTCGCCGTCCAGGTCAGTGCTCCCAGACAGATGATGATCAGAAGCGGAGCCGACCAGATCGCCAGCTCCAGATGCGTCGAATGGTTCCACTCGGGATCGTAGGTCGCATCCTTGTTGCTTCGGCGGTAGCGCCAAGCGAAAACAAGGGTGGCGACGATCACCGGGACGATGATCAGGAGCATCAATCCGGTGGAGATGTAGAGGAGATCCCGCTTCTGAAGGGCGACATCGCCCGCCGGGTTGAGCAGGACAGCGTTACACCCCCCCATGAGGACGAGGAGCGGTGCGAGGGCTAGGAAGCGAAATCGGCTCAAGATAGCGGTCCAATCCAGCGAAATGGGGTCGCTTGCATGCTTTATCTTAGCTGCATCGCAGCAAATAGTTTATGGGGCGTTCGTTAAGCCCGCCGGAGCCTATATTCAAGGTGGAAGCCGTGAGGGAAACGCGAATGTTCCACCTTCGCGAAATGTGAGGAGCGAGATCAGAGATGAGTGCGAACAGTGCGGCGGCGGCTCCGTCCGCCTTTGAAAGGGATGCGCGCGCCGCCAACGCGCATCACGGCGAAATTCGCCCCAGCGAAATCGCGATCGGGGTGCTGATTGGCCGCACCGCCGAATTCTTCGATTTCTTCGTCTATGCGATCGCGTCCGTGCTCGTGTTTCCGGCGGTGGTCTTCTCCTTCGCCGATCCCGTCACCGGCACCTATTATGCCTTTGCACTCCTGGCCCTAGCCTTCGTGGTGCGCCCGATCGGCACCGCCTTCTTCACGTGGATGCACCGGCGCTATGGCGACGCGGCCAAGCTCACCACCGCGCTCTTCCTCCTTGGCTGCTCCACGATCGTCATCGGCTTCCTGCCGGCCTATGCCAGCGTCGGCACCGCCTCCGTCGTCACGCTGATCGTGCTGCGCGTGGGCCAAGGCTTGGCGCTTGGCGGCACGTGGGACGGTCTCGCGCCGCTTCTCGCCGTCTCCGTCCCCGAGAACAAGCGGGGCTGGTATGCGATGCTGCCGCAGCTCGGCGCGCCGCTCGGCCTGCTCGTCGCCAGCGCGCTCTATTATTTCCTGATCACCAACCTGACTCAGGACGACTTCCTCGGCTGGGGCTGGCGCTATCCGTTCTTCGTGGCTTTCGCGGTTAACGTCGTGGCGCTCTTCGCGCGCCTGCGCATCGTCGTCACCGAGAACTATCGCGAGATGTTCGAGCGCGGCGAGTTGCACCCCTCGCCCGTGCGCCAGACCATCGCGCGCAACGGACGCAATATCGTGATCGGCGCCTTCGTGCCGCTGGCGAGCTTCGCGCTGTTCCACATGGTCACGGTGTTTCCGCTGTCCTGGATTCATCTCAATAACGAACCCGTCTCGCGCTTCCTCCTGATCGAGATCATCGCAACGGTCTTCGGCGTCGTGGCTCACATCGCCTCCGGCCCGCTGGCCGACCATTACGGCCGCCGCCGCGTTCTGGGCGTTTGCGCCGGCGCGATCGCCTTCTATAGCTGCCTGGCGCCGCTGCTCCTGAACGGCGGCACGATCGGCGAGACGATCTACATGATCATCGGCTCGGTGATTCTGGGTATCTCCTTCGGCCAGTGCTCCGGCGCTCTGGCGGCGAACTTCCCGCGTTCGCAGCGCTACACCGGCTCGGCTCTCACGTCCGACCTCGCCTGGCTGTTCGGTGCCGGCTTCGCGCCTCTGGCCGCTCTGGCCATCGCCCAGAATCTCGGCCTCGTCTTCTCCGGCGCCTATCTCCTGTCGGGCGCCGTGGTCACGCTGCTGGCGCTGCTCGTCAACCGCCGTCTCGCCGCCAGCGCGCTCTGAGACGACGACCAACGCAAAGTCCATGAAAAAGCCGGGGGCACTCGCCTCCGGCTTTTTTCGTTCCCGTTCCTGATGGTCGAAGCCCCCTCCCCTACGCCGGTGTGGGCGGCGCGCGGAAGGAATCGAACAGGCTGTCCACCATGCGCCGACCAACGGCAACGAGATCGAAGCCGAAGCCCGATCTCAGCCATTGGTTGATGAGACCCGCCATGCCGCAATGGAGTGTGGTCGTCGCCGAATCGGGCGTCCAGTCCTCAGCCATGAGCCCGCGGCGCGAAGCCTCCTGGAAGGCGAAGCGAATCGTGCCGAGCATCTCCTCGTCCGCATCGCGCATTCGCACCAGCATCTCCTCCATTTCCGCCACATATTCGCAGCGCAGGAGCATGATCGTCAGGATCTTCTGAGTCCGCGTGTTGAGGCTGATGAACTCCAGCGCCTCGATCGCATTGGCGCGAATGCGATCCAACGGATCGGCAGCCGCCATGAGTTCGTCCAACCCCACGAAACATTCCTGCGGCAGCCGGCCGCGCTCCAGCATCGCTTCGAACAGCGCGTTTTTATTGGCGAAATGGAAATAGATCGCCCCGCGCGTGACGCTCGCGGCCTGCGCGATCATGGCAAGCGTGGTGCGCGAGACGCCGTTCTCGAAGAAGGTCAGTTCCGCAGCGTCGAGGATCGCGGACCGCGTTTCCATCGCCTCGTTCTTCGTCCGCCTCATATTACGCCTGCCTTGCCGTTCTCTTGTTTAGTGTCATACATGCATGTATGTTGCACAGCAATATTCGGGGGTGCCGCATTCGCGTGGGGCGAGGCGGCGAACAGAGCGGTTCCATGAGATTTCCAGCACGTTCCTTTTACGCAGCGACAGCCCTTGGCCTTCTCGTCCTCGCGGGTTGCCAAGGCGAATCCAAGACGGCCGCGGCGCAAGGGGCTGGCGGCGGCGCGCCGCCGCCGACGCCGGTCGGCATCGTCGAGGTCCAGCCCGAAGCCATTCCGGTGACCTCCGAACTGCCTGGCCGAATCGCCTCGACCCGCATTGCCGAGGTTCGGCCGCGCGTCGGCGGCATCGTGATCCAGCGCGTGTTCGAGCAGGGATCGGACGTACAGGAAGGCGATCCGCTGTTCCAGATCGACCCGGCCATGTTCCAGGTCGCAGTCGAATCGGCGCAGGCCGGCGTCGCGCGCGCCGAGGCCGTGCTGACGCAGGCGCGGCAGGACGCCCAGCGCACGCAGGAACTCGTCTCGCGCAACACGGTCGGCTCCGCCAATCTGGAAACCGCGATCGCGACCCAGAAGCAGGCGGAAGCCGATCTTGCCTCCGCTCGGGCGCAGTTGCGCTCCGCCCAGATCAATCTCGATTACGCCACGGTTCGCGCGCCGATTTCCGGCCGCATCGGCCGCGCTATCGTCACCGAGGGCGCGCTGGTCGGCACCACCGACACGACCGCCATGGCAACGATCCAGCAGCTCGACCCCGTTTACGCCGATATCCAGCAGCCCGTGTCGCAGCTTCTGCGCCTGCGCGAAGCGCTGCGCACGGGGAAGTTGACCAAGCTGGAGGAGAATGTCGCGCAGGTTCGCCTGCGGCTCGACGATGGCAGCGACTATCCCTACCCCGGACGCCTTCTCTTCTCTGAAGCCACCGTCGAGGAAACCAGCGGTCAGGTCACGCTGCGCGCCGAGTTCCCGAACCCGGAGGACACGCTCCTGCCCGGCCTTTATGTCCGCGTGACGGTCGATCAGGGCATCGACGCCAAGGCGCTCGCAGTTCCCAACCAAGCCATTCAGCGCGACACGGCGGGCCAGGCCTTTCTCTATCTCGTGAACGGCAATTCCACGGTCGAGCAGCGCAATGTCACCGTGGTTCGCGTCGTCGGCAATCGCTCCGTCATCTCTCAGGGGCTGGCGCCCGGCGACAAGGTGATCGCGGACGGGTTCCAGAAGATCGGCCCCGGCGCGCCCGTCGCGCCCGCGCCCTGGACGCCGGTCGGCGCGGCGGCCGACGCGCTCACGAAGGATGGCGGCCAATCGGGTGCGGTCGGCGCAGGCACGCAGAAGCCCGAGGCCGAGCCGACCGGCGGGGCCGCCGAACCGCAGGCCCAGCGGGCGACGCCAGCCCCCGGCTCGGACGCCGCCGCGTCCGGCACGACCAATCCCGCCCCGCAGGATGCGGGCAGCCAGAAGGCCACCGCGCCCGCTGGCGATGCGCCCAAGTCCGCGCGTTAAGGATCGACCGACATGCCTCAATTCTTCATCGATCGACCCATTTTCGCATGGGTGATCGCGATCTTCATCGTGCTGGCAGGCGTCATCTCCCTGCCGTCGCTGCCGATCGCGCAATATCCCAATGTCGCGCCGCCTCAGCTTACCATCTCGACCGCCTTCCCCGGCGCATCGCCCGAGGACCTGTATCAGCAGGTCACGCGGCCGATCGAGGAGGAACTGAACGGCATTCAGGGTCTGCTCTATTTCGAGAGCACCAGCGACGCCACCGGCGCGGTGCAGATCACCGTGACCTTCTCGGCCGGCACCGAAATCGCCCAGGCGGTCGTGGACACACAGAACCGCTTGCGGCGCGTGGAATCCTCCCTGCCCCAGCAGGTGACGCAACAGGGCGTTCTGGTCGAGGAAGCCGGTTCCAGCTTCCTGATGGTCGTCTCGCTCGTCGGCGACGACAAGTCGACGCTCGATGCCGTGGGCCTCGGCGACTACATCACGCGCAACGTCATCAACGAGGTTCGCCGCGTGCCCGGCATCGGGCGCGCACAGCTATTTGCCTCCGAGCGCGCCATGCGCGTCTGGATCGACCCCGACCGTCTCGTCGGCCTCAATCTGGCGGTCTCCGATGTCACGGGCGCCATCGCGCAGCAGAACGCACAGGTCGCGGCCGGCTCCATCGGCGCCAATCCCAACCCGGTCAGCCAGCAGATCCAGGCGACGATCCTGGTCAAGGGCCAGTTGCAGACGCCCGAAGAGTTCGGCGCCATCGTGCTGCGCGCCAATCCCGATGGTTCGTTGGTGCGCCTGTCCGATGTCGCGCGGGTCGAGATCGACGCCGAGAGCTACAATTTCAACACGTTCCTGAATGGGCGTCCGAGCGCGGCCATCGGCATCCAGCTTTCGCCCACGGGTAATGCGCTGGATGCGGCCAAGGGCGTTCGCCAAGTCATGGAGCGTCTGGCTCCGCTCTTCCCGCAAGGGGTGAGCTACCAGATCCCCTATGACACGACGCCCTTCGTCTCGGCCTCGATCGAGAAGGTCATCCACACGCTGCTGGAAGCGGTGGCGCTGGTCTTCGTGGTGATGTTCGTGTTCCTGCAGAACATCCGATACACCGTCATCCCGACGCTGGTCGTGCCGATCGCGCTGGCCGGCACGCTCGCCGTCATGCTGGCCGCCGGCTTCTCGATCAACGTACTCACCATGTTCGCCATGGTTCTGGCGATCGGCATTCTGGTCGATGACGCGATCGTCGTGGTCGAGAATGTCGAGCGCATCATGGCGAGCGAGGGTCTGTCGCCCAAGGAGGCCGCCAAGAAGGCGATGGGGCAGATCACCGGCGCGATCATCGGCATCACGCTGGCGCTTTGCGCGGTGTTCATTCCGCTGGCCTTCTTTCCCGGCTCGGTCGGCGTCATCTATCGCCAGTTCTCGCTGACGATGGTGACCTCCATCCTCTTCTCGGCCTTCCTCGCCCTCTCGCTGACGCCCGCGCTTTGCGGCAGCTTCCTGAAGCCGGTGAAGGCGGGGCATCATCACGAGAAGCGCGGCGTCTTCGGCTGGTTCAACCGCGGCTTCGACCGGACCTCGCGCTCGTATTCGCGTGGCATCGGCTTCCTGATCGGGCGCACCAAGCGCTTCATGGTGATCTATCTCGCGCTTCTGGCGGGCCTCGGCTGGTTCTACATTCAGATCCCCTCGGCCTTCCTACCGCAGGAAGACCAGGGCTTCCTGATCGCGAACTTCCAGGGACCGGCGGGCGCGACCAGCAACCGTCTACGCGAGGTCACGTCGCAAGCCGAGGCGTTCATCCTCGAACAGAAGCCGGTCGAGAGCATGATCACGATCCAGGGCTTCTCCTTCTCCGGCCAGGGCGCGAATGCGGGCCTTGCCTTCGTCACGCTGAAGGACTGGAGCGAGCGCGGCCCCGGCGAGGATGCGGGAACGCTGTCCAAGATCATTTCGGGTCGTCTCATCCAGTTCCGGGATGCGATCGCCTTCGCCCTTTCGCCCCCGCCCATTCAGGGTCTCGGCAACACGGGCGGCTTCGCCTTCCGTCTGCAGGACCGCGCCAATCAGGGCACCCCTGCGCTTCTGGCGGCGCGTGACCAGCTGGTCGCGGAAGCTGGCAAGAGCCCGATTCTAGGTCGGATCAACTTCGAGGGCCTGCCGCCCGGCCCGCAGATCGAACTCGATATCGACCGCGAGAAGGCCAACGCCTTCGGTGTCACCTTCACCGACATCAACCAGACGATCTCGGCGGCGCTCGGCTCGTCCTATATCAACGACTTCCCGAATGGCGGGCGGATGCAGCGCGTTATCATTCAGGCCGAGGAGCGCTCGCGGATGCGGGCCGAGGAGGTTCTGCGCCTCAATGTCCGCAACAATCAGGGCGGCATGGTGCCTCTCTCGGCCTTCGCGGATGCGCGCTGGACGCTCGGCTCCTCGCAGCTCGTCGGCTATAACGGCTATCCCTCGATCCGCCTTTCGGGCGATGCCCAGCCCGGCTACTCCTCGGGCGATGCGATCGCGGAGATGGAGCGACTGGCCCGCCAGCTTCCCTCCGGCTTCTCGTTCGAATGGACGGGGCAGTCCCTGCAGGAGATCGAGTCCGGCAATCAGGCGCCCTTCCTGATCGGTCTGGCCGTGCTCTTCGTCTTCCTGTGCTTGGCTGCGCTCTACGAGAGCTGGTCGATCCCCTTCTCGGTCATGCTGGTCGTGCCGCTCGGCGTCATCGGCTGTGTCGCCGCCGTGATGCTGCGCGGCCTGTCGAACGACGTGTACTTCACAGTCGGCATCATCACGATCGTCGGCCTGTCGGCCAAGAACGCGATTCTGATCGTGGAAGTCGCCAAGGATCTGATGGCAGAGGGGATGAGTCTGCGGGACGCGACGATCGAAGCCGCGCATCTTCGCTTCCGGCCGATCCTCATGACCTCGCTCGCCTTCACCATGGGTGTCCTCCCCATGGCGATCGCGACCGGTGCCAGCGCCGCCAGCCAGAACGCCATCGGCACGACGGTGATCGGCGGCATGATCTCGGCGACCATCCTCGCCGTTTTCTTCGTGCCGATCTTCTTCGTCTTCGTGTTGAAGCTGACGGGCCAGGGCAAGGCCAAGCCGGCGGACGAGGCATCGAAGCCGGCGCACTGAGCCTTCGGCCAGACTTGAACAACGCCTCGGTGGCCTGTGCCGCCGGGGCGTTGTCCCATTCAGGGCGTTGACATGGCGAGCGGCCGGGTTCATCCCGCAGGCGAGCTTGGCTGGCAGGAGGCCGTCCGCCGATGACCGCGACCCTTTCCGTAAATCTCAATGCGATCGCCATGCTGCGCAATCGCCGCGACCTGCCTTGGCCTGACGTTATCCATTTCGGGCGCATCGCCCTTCAGAACGGGGCGTCCGGGCTGACGGTCCATCCCAGGCCCGACCAGCGGCATGTTCGCTTTTCCGACGTGCCGGCTCTGCGCGATCTGATCGACCGCGAATTTCCGTCCGCCGAATTCAATATCGAAGGCTATCCGAGCGACCATTTCCTCCAGCTCTGCGAGGACGCACGCGCCGATCAGGTCACGCTCGTGCCCGACGATCCGACGCAGGCGACCTCGGACCATGGCTGGGATTTCGCCGCCGAGGCGGAGCGTCTGGTGGGGATCGTCGCCCGGCTGAAAGCGCGCGGCATTCGCGTGTCGCTGTTTGCCGACCCCTCGCCGGTCGGGCTGAATATCGCCCGGCGCGTCGGCGCCGATCGTGTCGAGTTCTATACAGGCCCCTATGGCGCCACACATTCCGATGCGGTGGCGGCACAGCGCGAATTAGCGCATTTGAAAGATGCGGGCGATACCGCTGCGCGCGAGGGGCTGGAGGTGAATGCCGGCCACGATCTCACGATCGACAATCTGCCGGCGCTCTGCCAAGCCATTCCCGCGCTCAAGGAAGTCTCGATCGGCCACGCCTTCACGGCCGATGCGCTGGAGCATGGGTTCGCGGAAACGACGCGCCGCTTCATTCGGGCGCTTCAACCGGCCTGACGCCGGTTTCCAAGGTCACGGCCCGCCTCAATCGGCGGGTCGGATTTCCGTGATCTCGGCCTCGGCGGGCCCGACCTTCACAACATCGCCGACTTCCTTGCCGGCAATCGCCTTGGCGAGCGGCGAGACATAGGACAAAAGTCCTTCGTTTGGATCGGCCTCATCGATGCCGACGATGCGAAAGGTCTGCTGCCGTCCGTCATCGCGTTCGATCGTCACTTCCGATCCGAAATGCACGCTGTCACTTGCCTCCGGCGGGGCGATCAGTTCGGCACTCATGCGCCGCGCGCGCCAATAGCGCAGGTCGCGATGGATGGCGGCATAGGCGATCTTGTCATCGACGTCCCGAGCTTCCAGAAGCTTGGCTTCGAGCTCGGCGACCTGCGTTTCGATCTGCTGGAGGCCGCGCGCCGTCACGAAGTTCGGATCGGTTCCGAGTTCGCGGTCGGGCAGCGTCTCGACCTGATTCTCGTTGGGTTCCTTGACGAAGGCGACACTCACGGCACAACTCCTCTTTCCATCCTTATATAGGAATGCCGCCCGCGATGAGAACGCCGCGCCTAAAGGGCGAATGCTGATGCGTCTATCCACAGGGCCGAAGGGCACCAAACGCCGCGCCTTATCGTTGTGTCGAAAACAGGAGGCGCGAGCATGAGCAACACACCGATTGACGAGGGCGCGACACCCGATCTGGCGGCCGAAGAGCTGGCCGGCAAGCACGGCATCTCCATCGAAGAGGCCAAGCGTCTGATCGCCCGCGAAGGCACCGATCGCGCAACGCTCGACGGGGCCGCCGAAACCGAAAAATCCAAAGCGGATTGAACCGCAAAGGCGGGGTGCGCGGCAGCCCCGCCTTTCTCGTTCCTCACTCGAGCCTTCGGATCAACGCACCCCGGCGCGCTCGATTGAACCGCCTCCGCCGCCTTCCTCCGGGTCCTTCTCGATCGGCGCATTCCCCTCCCCCGGCTCCCTGATATCGTCGGGAGACGTTTGGTCGTCCTGAGTAAAAGGCGGATCGATATTCGGCACCGAATCCGGCGGCGGCGATTTCGTCGGGTCGATGATATTGGGTTCGATCTGAGACATGTTCACTCCCTTGCCTGTCGAGAAGAGAACGAAAGCCTCGCCAGAAGTTTCCCGATTTCTCGTCCGCATCGCCCGCCCCCCTACAAGTCCGCTTGAGATGACGAAGCGTTTGCGCTAGGGCTCGCATAGGGTGGGGCCTGTAGCTCAATGGTTAGAGCCGGCGGCTCATAACCGCTTGGTTGCAGGTTCGAGTCCTGCCGGGCCCACCACTAACCCAGGCCATTGTTTCGACGTAGCGTTTTCTAGGGCCCTTCGCCTTCCGTACACCTCCGCGTACACACGGGACGCGGCGCATGTACCTCTGGCGACGGCCGGGCGGCTTCACCTTCCAGCTTCGAATCCCTTCCGGGTTCCGTGAATCCTTCGGGCGAACGCCCCTGCGCGCTCGGCTTGGCCCAGTCGCGGCAACGGAAGCGCAACGCCGGGCCGCTATCCTCGCCGGTCATTGCCATGGCCTGATGCTGGACCCGACCATGACTCGACCGACGCTCGACAAGAGCCTCGCCGCCCTTGCCGCGGAACTCCGCGACCTTGACCGCGCAAGCCGATGGGCGGCCCTCAAGGCGTCGTCCGCCGCTTCGCAGGCCGCCGACAAGGCCATGCACGACGACCCGGCCTACGAGCTCGCCGCGCACTTTCGGACGGAAGCGGCGGCGCATCGTGCCCGCAAGGTCGCTCTCGAGTCGATCCGGTCTCGCCTCGAATCGCTCAGTGCCGTGCTGGACCGCGACGACGTAGCTTGGTCAGCGGAGCGTGCTACGTACCGCGAGACGCTGGCGGACCTCCATGCCGTCGAACGCCGCGAGGCTGCGCCCGCTTCCGTTCCCCCGGCCCCCGAACCTGCCCCGCCGCCGGCTCCCGAGGGACCCACCGCCGACTCCCTGCTCAGCGTCGTCGCGGCCCCGATCGTGAAGGCCCGGCGTGACGCGCTCGACCAAGGTGGCACCTCCGCCAGCCGTTACGGCGAGCGCGTGCAGCAGGCGCTCGCCGCCTTCCTCGAGATCGTCGGCGACAAGCCGCTGCGGGCATACCTTCCCGCCGACGTGCAGGAGTTCGCGAACGTCCTCGGACGCTTGCCAGCGAACCGGCACAAGCTGAAGGCGTTCGCGGGACTGACGGCCCGGAAGGCGGCCGACGCGAACGACAGGCTGCCGCCCGACCAGCGCCGCCCCCCCTGTCCTCGTCTGCGGTCAAGGGGTACGTGTCGGACTTCCTCCCCACTTGGCGCGCCGTTGCCGCCACGGTGCCCGGCGTGCGCGACCTCGGCGCCGTCAAGGTCACCGCGCCACGAGCGGCGGCCCCTTCCGTGACCCGAGAGGGTCTGTCCGTCGAGGCCTTGAACCTATGGCTGGCCGATGCCGCGACCTACGCGGACCCGCATGTGCGCTGGCTGCCGCTGATCGGCCTGCTGACAGGCATGCGGCTGGCCGAGATCGTCTTCCTACAGGGGCGCGACATCTGCCTGGTCGACGGGAACCTGGTGATCGACCTACGCTCGCCCGTCCTTGTCGGCGGCATCGAAAAGCCGCGCCCATTGAAGACCCCGACCTCCCGTCGTCTCGTCGCCCTGCATCCGATCCTTCAAGAGGTCGGATTCGTCGCGTGGGCCCAGGGCATTGAGGGTTTTCTATTCCCCGAGTTCCACGACTCGAAGGACCCAGCGCAGACTGCCCAGAAGCGCATGGGACATTGGATGACGCGGCTCGGCATTCGCAAGCGCCAGAAGCAGGTGTTCCACTCCCTCCGCCACAACACCAAGGCCTGGCTTCGACCGCACGTCGGCGACCGAACGGCCGACTTTCAATGCGGTCACGCTCCCAAGACGACCGGGGACAAGTACGGCTTCCGGACCCTGACAGCCGACGAGGTGGAGGCGATCGAGCGTGCGCCACTTCCTCGCGGCGTAGAAATCTCGCCGTATCGCGAGGCGCCGTCGCGTCCGTTGCCAAAGGCCAAGCAGACCAGACCGAAGCCCCGGTTTCGCAATGTCCCCGACCTTGCCGAACTCCGCGCTCGGGCACCCGCCAAGACCAAGCGCGGGCGGCGAGCGTCGGCGTAGCCGGCGCGACCCGCCCGAACCCGGCAACGCCCCCCGCGAGGGGCGTGAACCCTTCCCCTCCGGGGAGGGGTGGAGCCGGTCCGAAGGACCGGGAGGGGGTCAGGCCGCCCGCCGAACGTCCGCCATCTCCTCCGCGGGGACAACCTCCGCCCGTCTCGCGCGCCTCGACTCAGGCGGCGGCAGCGCCCGCCATTCGGCGTGCAGCCGCAGCGCCGCGCGCAGGTCCGACCGCACCCCCGTCGAGAGGGCCGCGAAACCTTCCGCCGCCTCCAGCGCCGCGATATCCGCCGCGAGGTCCGCAATGATTCGCCCCCCGAGCAGGCGCCGCGCGCGGCCGAGTTGCGCCCGCCTGTTGCGCAGCACCTGCCCGACGACCACCCCGCGCGAGCGGAGCCAGGCAGAGAACCCCGGCTCGACGGCCGGCACGCTCTCGCCGCGGTCGCGGGCGAGGATCGCGCGTCCGATCGCCTCGCCGAGCGCAGACGGCACCGCGTTGGCGATCATCTGATCGACGTTCCGTAGTCGGCCCGCAGGGGACCAGTCCCAGCCCGCCGGGAACCCCTGCAAACGCGAGGCCTGTTCCCGTGTCAGGCACGGGACCTCCGCGACCGGCAGGACATCGCCACGGTGTGGGGCAGACAGGTAGCGCGGCCCCGGACGCTCCGCCGACGTGCGGACGATCGCGAGGCACGGCTCGTCCACCGAACGGACACCGCGTCCGCCCCCAAAGGGCCTCACGTACACCGCCCCCGCCCTCAGGAGGGCCGCGTCCGAGTCGATCAGCACGGCCCCTGTCGGCATTGGCCGCCGAGAGGATTCGCGGATCGTCGGCCCCGGCGCATCCACGCTCCACAAACGCCGCTTGCCCGACACCCGAGGATGCGCGTGGACGACCTCCGCCACCTCACCGCCGAGCACGTCGCGGATGGTGGTCGGCCGTGCGCTCGCCGCGTCGCGGATCGCGGACGCGAAGAACCCGTCCGCCTCGCCGAGCCGTCCCACCACGATCAGACGTCGGCGCGACTGCCCGACCCCATACCGCGAGGCATCCACGACCGTCTCCGTCAGTCCGTAGCCGGCCCGCGTCAGGAGTTCGCGGGCAGCCGCCCAAGCGGCCGAATCCTTGGCCCGGGGGACGTTCTCGAGGAGCAGCCAGCGCGGCCGCGCGACAACCACGACCATGGCAAAGGCGACCATGAGGGATGCGCGCTCGCCTTCGACGCGAGGGCCGGCCGCCGAGAAGTCCTGGCAGGGCGGCCCGCCTGCGATCAGATCGGGCCGCAGCGCCGCCACGGCGGGCGCGACGACCATCAGGTCGGACAGGTCCGCCACCTCGGCTGCCTCGCCGAGGTTCGCACGGTACACGGCGACCGCTTCCGGCCAGACATCCAGCGCGCGGACCACCTCGCATCCGGCCCGGCCCAGCCCGAGCGAGAGTCCGCCCGCCCCACAGAATAGCTCGACCGTCCGCATGCCCACTCCGTGATGCGAAATCTCGTTACGGTCGTAGGCAACGAAATCCGCTCGGGGCTTGCGGCCGGTCGATCCGCCCACCCCGCGTTGACCACAGGGCTACGGCGCACCTTCGGCGCTTCGGAGGGCGCGGCGCGGCTCCGCCCTGCTGACGGCCCCTTCTGGGGCTGGACAACGCGGGATGGCCTGCCGCCGCGTGCGGCATATGCCCGATGTTTAGATCAAGCGTCCGCCCGCTCGCGGATCGCGACAAGCCATCCGAGGATTTCCGAGTTCGTATCGACCGCCTTCAGTTGGACCAGCGTCATTGCCGCGGCAGCCTCTTGGTTCAAGCGGTACTTCGCGCGCGATGCCTTTCTCGACTGCTTCTCTGGGTCCAGCGTCCCCCATGGGTTCGGCGACGCGCTCGCAGCATGGACATGCTCGGCCACCAACGTTGGCACGTTGCACCAGTCGGTGAAGGCAGGGCATCCTCCGAAGGTATCCGTTACGCAGTCGGGGTGCAGGTAGTTCTCCATCTCGCGCCGAACGGTCAGGAAGGCGATGTCCCGTCCCTGCCGAGCGTTCACCGCGTCCACATGCGCGCGGTACGGCGGGTTCTGCTGGTCGTCTCGGTCGTAGATATGGACCTCCGTAAGCTCGGCATGCCGGAGGTACTGGTTGTTCACCCAGTGCTTGAGGTTCCCGCCGCCGGTCGGGACGAAGACCACACGGTGGTCATTCTCTAGGTCGATCAGGCCTGCATCCTCGGTGCGGTAGAGATGCCCCACGACGGTGAGGAAGGTCACGTCGTGGGGTCCCTCGACGTAGACCGCGACGCGAGCTCGACGATCCGGCAGCACGCCGAGCGCTTCGGCGGTCTCACGGTACACGTCGTCGTCCCCGACGCGAAGGCGTGGGTGCCCGGCCGCGTCGCGCTTGACGAGCCGGATCGCATCGACCGGCACCATCGCGGCCACCGCCGGGACGTGCGTCGTGATCAGCACCTGCGTGCTTGGGTCCTCGCCAAGGGCGAGAAGGGCTTTGATCAGCATGATCTGGTTGTCAGGGTGCTGCGAGCTTTCCGGCTCCTCGAGGGCATAGATGACGTTCCTCCCTCCCTCAGCCTCCCGGCGACGCTCCGCTTCAGCACGGAAGAAGTTCAGGAGGATTAGGCGGCGGACGCCGCTTCCGCGCTTGTTGATCGGGATCTGGTGGTCGCCAGTCAGGCTCAGCTTGAACCCGTCCCACTTCGGTTCGGCCTTGAACGTCGGCGTCAGTTGCCCGGCGAGGGCGGGGTCCATCTCGCGCAGCTTCGCAAGGGTCCGCTCGGCCACCTCCATGACGCTCGCCTGAACCTTGGTCTTGATGGCTTCCAGTTCGGCCTCGACCTGCTTTACCGCGAGCGCCATCGCGGCCTTCATTGGGTCGGACACCTCGCGGTCGTCGTCACGGCTGGGACGATCCGACTGGAACAGGGCGAAGGCCGGCAGGTGCTTCTCCAACAGCTCCCAGACCTTTTTGCCGTCGTCGGCCGCCAGCGGGATCAAGGTCTCCTCGCGGGCGCCGTCATCCACCGCACCGCGAATGGCGTTGCGAAGAGCGGTGTTCGATCGAAAGTCTACCGCGTTTCCCTTCTCGATCTCGAGTTCCGTCGCCCGTGCCTTCAGGTCCGTGTTCTTCAGCTTCAGCAGGTCCCGGAGCTTGTCATGGGTCGGGTGGCTCGCGCGCGCGAACACCGCCTCCTTGACCGTCTTTCCAGAGCAGTCGAACTGCTTCACGATCTCCAGCCGCCCGTCGCGGTTCAACAGGAACTCCGCCTCCAACGTCGTGGAGGACCCGACATCGATCGTGAGCTCTGTCGGGTGGTTGTCGAACACGCACCCGATCTCGATGATCTTGTCGGCCCCATGAACGCACGGGTCGTCCTGGTCGAGCTTGATGAGTTGGTGGTTGAAGAAGACCTCCAGCGCTTCGAGGAGAGTGCTCTTCCCCACGTCGTTCCTGCCGATCACCGCGGTGAAGTTCCCGAAGCCGATCGTCACCGGCTCTCGGTAGGAGCGGAAGTTGCAGATGCTCGCCGACAGAAGCTTCATGGTTACCCCCAGGTTGTAGGAGACCGTAGCAGGCATCGGCCGATTCGGTAGCCGGAGGAATGTCGCGCCTTCCGGAAACCCCCTGCGCCTTGCCGATCCAGCGCAAGAGGATTGTGAAAGGCCCAACCCTCGACGCGACCGCACCCTGCCGATCGCATCCGAAAACGGCCGTTTGCGAAAGGCTTCCCGTCCCATGCTCCTCGGCTACGCTCGCGTGTCCACCGTCGACGACCAGTCCACCACCGCCCAGGCCCGCGCCCTGCGCGATGCCGGATGCGAGCGAGTGTTCGAGGAAGTCGCGTCCGGTGGCCGCTGGGACCGCCCAGAGCTTCAACGCCTCCTCGATCACCTGCGGCCCGGCGACACGCTGGTCGTCTGGAAGCTCGACCGCCTGTCGCGGTCCCTCAAGGACGCCCTGACAGTCATGGAGCGGGTCGAGGCAGCCGGCGCAGGCTTCCGTTCGCTGACCGAGGCCGTCGACACCACGAGCCCCGCCGGCCGCATGATGGCGCACATGCTCGGGGCGTTCGCCGAGTTCGAGCGGTCCATGATCCGAGAGAGGACGGCCGCCGGTCTCCGTCAGGCCCGAGCCGAGGGGCGCGTCGGAGGGCGGCGCCGGAAGCTCTCCACCGCCCAGCGTCGCGAGATCGTCGAGAGCGTCGTTTCGGGCCGACGAACGGCGGCGGACATGGCGCGGCTTTATGGGGTGTCCCAGCCGACGGTCAGCAGGATCGTCGCCGACGCGCGCGCCAGACGAACGGACGCTTGAACATTACAACGATGTTTGCAATATCGCAGGGATGAACGACGACTCAGCCGTTGCCGCCCTGTCCGCCCTCGCTCATGCCGACCGCCTCGCGGCCTTCCGGATGCTGGTTCGTGCCGGTCCGAACGGCATGGCATCCGGCGAGATCGCCGAGGCCCTACGTATCCCGCCGACGCGTATGAGCTTTCACCTCGCGACGCTGGAACGCGCCAAGCTCCTGCGCTCCTGGCGGGACGGCCGGCGAATCCTCTACGCCGCGAGCTACGACGACATGCGCCAACTCCTCGCCTTCCTGACGGAGGATTGCTGTTCAGGGAACCCGGAGATCTGCGGGAACCTCGACGCCGACCTCCTCGCCCCGTCATGCCCGTCGGAGAAATGCTCGTGACCGTCACGATCTACCACAACCGCGCCTGCGGCACGTCCCGCAACACGCTGGAGATGATCCGCCAGTCCGGCGAGGATCCGCAGGTGATCGAGTACCTGAAGGACCCGCCGAGCCGGGAGGTCCTGTCCGAACTCCTCGACAGGATGGGCCTGAAGCCGCGGGACATCCTGCGGGAGAAAGGCACGCCCTACACCGAGCTTGGCCTTGCCGACCCGAAGTTGACGGACGATGCCCTCCTCGACGCGATGATGGCGCACCCGATCCTGATCAACCGCCCGATCGTCGTGACGGACAAGGGCGCCGCGCTCTGCCGCCCGTCCGAGAAGGTGCTGCCGCTCCTCGCCAACCCCGTTGCCACCTTCACCAAGGAAGACGGGGAGACCGTCGGAGGCTCCCGGGCATGATCCCGACGCTCGTCGCGACCGCAGTCAACGATCCGGCCGGTCTCGTCGGCCTCCTGTCCACGGCAGGGCTGCCGACCGAGGACGTGGCCGAGCCCGGCCGGGTGTTCCTGCGCTACGCCACCGAGGGCGGCGAATTCGTTGGGATCGGCGGCTTCGAACCCCTCGGCGCCGCCGTCCTCCTGCGATCCATCGCCGTCGTTCCCGAGCATCGCGGGCGCGGCATGGGCGGCGCGATCACGGCGGACCTGATGCAACGTGGTCGCGGGCAAGGCGCGGCCGACGCGTTTGCCTTTACGACAGGGGAACGGACCTTCCTCGCGGCGCTCGGCTTCCGCCGCGTCGAACGGACGGAGGCACCTGCCGCGGTGCTGGCGACCCGACAGGCCATGGGCCTGTGTTCGGCCTCGGCGGTCCTGTGGCGGAAGGAGACCGGACGATGATGGATCCCGTTGCCCTCGACCTGCCGTCCGTCGACATCGACCAGCTTCGACCGATCGACGGGAACGCGCTCGCCAGCCCCGGCGCCTCGACGCACGCGCCGCGCATCCTCGTCCTCTACGGCTCGATCCGCGAGCGGTCCTACTCCCGCCTCCTGTCCGAGGAGGCCGGTCGCCTGCTTCGCTGGTTCGGCTGCGAGGTGCGCACCTTCGACCCGCGTGGCCTGCCACTCCCGGATGGGGCGGAGCCCGACCATCCGAAGGTCAAGGAGCTGCGCGACCTCGCCGACTGGTCCGAGGGCATGGTCTGGGTCAGCCCGGAGCGCCACGGCGCCATGACCGGGATCATGAAGGCGCAGATCGACTGGATCCCGCTGGCCCTCGGCGCCAAGCGTCCGACGCAGGGCAAGACGCTGGCCGTCATGGAGGTGTCGGGCGGTTCGCAGTCCTTCAACGCCGTGAACCAGATGCGCATCCTCGGCCGCTGGATGCGCATGGTGACGATCCCGAACCAGTCGTCGGTCCCGAAGGCGTTCCTCGAGTTCGACGAGGCGGGACGCATGAAGCCGTCCGCTTATCTCAGCCGCGTCGTCGATGTCTGCGAGGAACTGGTGAAGTTCACCCACCTCGTGCGCGGTCGCTCGGACTATCTGACGGATCGCTACTCCGAGCGGGTCGAGAGCGCCGAGAAGCTGTCCGAGCGCGTGAACCAGCCCACCTTCTGATCCTCTTGTCCCCGGACCGTCCATGCTCGCCCTCGCGATCTTCGTCGCCACCCTCGTTCTCGTCATCTGGCAGCCCCGGGGCCTCGGCATCGGATGGTCGGCGCTCGCGGGCGCCGCGGTCGCGTTGGCGACCGGCGTCGTCGGCTGGGGCGACGTCGGGACGGTCTGGGAGATCGTCTGGGACGCAACCTTCACCTTCGTCGCGCTGATCGTCATCTCGCTCGTCCTCGACGAGGCCGGGTTCTTCGCCTGGGCCGCGCTCCACGTCGCCCGCTGGGGCGGAGGCAACGGGCGGCGGCTGTTCCCGCTCGTCGTCCTTCTGGGCGCGGCCATCGCCGCCGTGTTCGCCAACGACGGGGCGGCGCTGCTCCTCACCCCGATCGTGCTCGCCATCCTCCTGCGCCTCGAGTTCCCGCCCGCCGGGGCGCTCGCCTTCGTCGTCGCCTGCGGGTTCGTCGCCGACACGACCAGCCTGCCACTCGTCGTGTCGAACCTCGTGAACATCGTCACCGCGAACTTCTTCGACGTGTCCTTCGGCCGCTACGCCGCGGTCATGGTGCCGGTGAACCTCGTCTCGCTAGCGGCCACGCTCCTCGTCCTGTGGGCGTACTTCCGGAAGGACATCCCGGCGACCTACGACGTGGGTCGGCTCGAAGCCCCCGGCAGCGCGATCCGCGACCCGGCCGTCTTCCACGCCGCGTTCCCGCTTCTCGAGCTCCTGCTCGTCGCCTACTTCGTGACGGGGCCGCTCGGCGTGCCAATAGCCTTCGTCACAGGTGCCGCCGCCCTCGTCCTCATGGCGGTCGCGGGACGGTGGTTCACCAGTGGGCGCGGTGCGGTGGTCGACCTGCCGAACGTCCTGCGCGAGGCGCCGTGGCAGATCGTCCTGTTCTCGATCGGCATGTACCTCGTCGTCTACGGTCTTGGGAACGCCGGGCTGACCGACATCGCGGCAGGCGTCCTGCGATGGCTTGCGACCCAAGGCACGTTCGCCGCCACCGTCGGTACGGGCTTCGTGGTGGCGGCGCTCGCCTCCGTCATGAACAACATGCCCGCCACGCTTGTCGGGGCGCTCGCCATCGACCGGGCGGACGTGGCGCCGCTCACCCGCGAGCTCATGGTCTACGCCAACGTCATCGGCAACGACCTCGGGCCGAAGTTCACACCGATCGGCTCGCTGGCAACCCTCCTGTGGCTCCACGTCCTCGCGGGCAAAGGGCAGCGGATCACCTGGGGCCAGTACATGCGGGTCGGCTTCGTCCTCACCCCGCCCGTCCTGCTGGCGACGCTCGTCGCCCTCTGGGTGTGGCTCCCGATCGTGTCGTCGCGGTGAGCAGCATGCGAGGCACCTGGGCGGAGATCGCCGCCCTTGGGGTCAGCCAGATCGTCGGCTACGGGACCCTCTACTACAGCTTCGGCATCCTTGCCCCTGCGATGGCGCGGGACATCGGGTGGCCGACCGAGTGGGTGTTCGGCGCCCTCTCGGCCGCGCTGCTCGCGGGCGGACTGGTCGCCCCCTGGACGGGGCGCTGGCTCGACCGCTTCGGCGCCGGTCGGGTCATGGCCGCGGGGTCCGTCGCGGCCGCCGTTGCGCTGGTCGCCGCCGCCCTCGCTCCGGCCGCCCCCTCCTTCGTCCTCGCGCTCGTCGCGATCGAGGTCACATCGACCTTCGTCCAGTACGGGGCCGCCTTTCCCCTCTTGGTCCAACGTCACCCGGGGACGGCACAACGGAGCATCCTGTACCTAACCCTAATCGCCGGGTTCGCCTCGACCCTGTTCTGGCCCCTGACGACGTGGCTTCACGAGACGATGTCGTGGCGCGACGTCTACTTCGTCTTCGCGGCCATGAACCTCTCGGTCTGCCTGCCCATCCACCTGTGGCTGGACCGCCGGCCGAAGGCCTCGGCGCTCCCGGCGACCGGGGCTGAACCCGTTGCCCGCGTCGCCCCCGTCGCCCCGGCGAGGGGCCTCGTGCCGCCGTCCCTTCGGTCCCGGGCCTTCCTCCTGATGGGCGTCGCCTTCGCCTTCCAGAGCCTCGTGGTCTCGTCCGTGCTGGTCCACATGCTGCCGATCCTGTCGGCGCTCGGGCTGGGGCTCGCGGGCGTCATGGTCAGCGCCGTGTTCGGGCCGGCGCAGGTCGCGGGCCGCTTCACCCTCATGGTGTTCGGGCGGGACCTGTCCCCGCTGGCGCTCGCGGTGATCTCCGCAGGCCTGCTGCCCGCCTCCCTGGTCCTCCTCGCGGCCACCGCGCCATCCATCGCGGGGGCCACCGTCTTCGCCGCTCTGTTCGGCCTCGGCAATGGCCTCTACAGCATTGTCGGGGGCACCCTGCCGCTCGCGCTCTTCGGCCCCGAAGGCTACGGCGCGTTGCAGGGGCGCATCACGTCCATTCGGCTGATCGTCGGCTCGGCGGCGCCGTTCGCCTTCGCCTTGGCGACGGACTGGATGGGGGTCGGCGGCGGTCTGCTGGTCACGGCGCTCCTCGGCTGCGGGGCGGTCGTCGCCTTCGCCGCGGTCGGGCTCCTCGTCTCGACGACGGAGCGGCGACCCTGACCTGTCCGGGCAGACGGAACGCCCGAGCGCGCCGCCGAGAGCGTCCCGCCGCCGATCGAGCCGTAACGGCGACATTCGTTACGGCCGCCGTCGCCCGTACGTCTATTCCGCCATGAACTCCGCCGCGGCCGAAGCCATCGTCGCCTCCAGCGCTCGGTCGAAGGTTGCCTTCTCCTTCGCCGACAGGCCGACCTTTTTGATCCCGGCGAGGATGCGTCCCTCGGGTCCCGTCCCCGAGAAGAACTCGTAGGGCGGCACCCCGAGGCCATGAACGGCTTGCTGGTCCACGCTCGCCGACACGATGTCGAGGGCGGCGCACTCGGCGAGCCTGCCCGCCGCCGATCGCTTAAGGGACTTGTAGCAGCCCCGGACAGCATCGGATGCCGCACTGATCCCCCCGCCCTCGTAGATGCCCCCGAACCGCTCGACGCCGCGTTCGGCACCGGCCGAGACCTGTCGGGACAGCTCGGGACCGGCGACGGCGGCGGTGGACGACAGCGCGCGCAGGGCGACGACGGGAAGGATGGCGGCGAGGCGCATGGAGGCTCCTGTCACGTGGAGCCTACACCCTGGCACGTCGCAGGCGAACGGACCCTTGCGCCGATCGTTCGCATTCTCGGCAGGCCGTGCGTTACAAGCGGAAACGGCGCAAGCCCTTGTAGCGCAACAGCTTTCGCGAGCGCGTTCCGTTTTGCCCTTATTACATGCTGGGGTCTGTCGTGAAGGGCCGGGAGGAGCGGAGCGACGGTGCGGCCCTTCTGGGCGCTTGACGCGAGGGCGATACGCCCGAACCCTGAAACGATCGACCCGGCCAATGGGATTGCCGTCCCGGCCGGGTCTTGGGTCGTTTCTACGGGGGTGATGATGCGCGACAGGACCGCGATCGTCAAGAATCGATGAGCATCGCGCCAGAGGCGTTCGCGTGGCTGCGCCGCCAGGCATACGAGCGATGGGGGCGCGTACCGAAGGCGGAGCGCCGGGCCGATGACATCGCCGCATGGGGCGAGGCGGAACTGCGCGGCTGGCGCGAGCGGCGAGCCGACGGCGACGAGCTTTCCGACGCACAACTCTGGACGACGGCCTCGGGCGTCGCGCGCTTCATGGTCGAGAAGTGCGGCCAGCGCAGGAAGCGCCCGCCCGCTACGAGCAGCTTCGAGAGCCGCGCCCTCGACCGTCACGCGACCCGCGTCGTGGCCGAGATGATGGGCGAGGACGCGGGCAAGACCGTCCCCGCGCGGCAGATCGCGGACACGCTCGGGATCAGCCGATCGACGGCCGCGCGGGCCTTGAAGGCCGTGCGCGGAACGCCGAAGCGCGAGGCCGTCGCGGCGACCTTGTCCCCGACCGCCCAGAAGCTTCGCGGCCTCGTGGAGAGCGTTTTGTCCGGCGACGGCGAGCGCGTCGTCCGCGTCGCGGACCTCGCCGAGCGCATGTGGCCGAAGGCCGGCGAGGCCGTCAAGCCGGGGACGACCCGCGCGCAACGCAAGCGCCTCCTCGACGCGCTCGCGAGCCTCGCCCCGCTTTCCATCCACGCCGTGGCGGACGGCGACCACGTTGCCCTGATCCGGGGCCGACAATGGACCGAGAAGGCCGCTGCCGCTCGGATCGCGGCCGCGGTGGCGGACCCGCACCGCGCCGTCGCCGCGGTTCCAGTGCCGATCGTCGGCGGGCCGTTCTGGACCAGCCTCGAGGTGCGTTGCTTGGTCGCGGTGCTTTGGGCTTCCAGCGGTTCGTCGCTCTACGGCCACAGGTTCTGGGAGTTCATCTCCCTCCAGACGCCGCTTCGGGACACGCGACCGGTGACGCGGGCCTACCAACGCGCGGTCCACGACGCGGAGGGCGGCGCCGCGCGCTTCCCCGACTTCGTGCGCCGCATCCTCTCCGAGCGGCTGCCGCGCCCGTGGCGCTTCGAGCCGGAGGCGCGCCGGGCGTTGGTCGCCGCCGCTGAAGCGATGGAGTGGATCTACGAGGACGGCAGCTACTGCCGCCCGGCGGCCGATACGATCGAACGGGTGTGCCGGGAGTTCAGCGGACTTCGCGAGCCGGCGATGCCGGAACGCCGTGCCCGGATCAAGGCATTCAAGGAGATCGTTGACGTGCGGGACAGCCGCGGTGACTGGCTCGACTGGTCCGGCGCACTGGCGCTATGCGAACGCCTCGCGCGCGAGGAGCAGGCGGCGACGTGGTCGGCGACGACATGGGTGGAGCACGGAACGCCGTTCTGACGCGAAGGGCGGTCGCCTGTCGCGGTCTCACCGATCTCCCCGACACTCGAATCCTTGCGAGACCTAGCGCCTGGCAAACCAAACCAAGCTGCAACCCAAAATTGCTAGCATGGGTTCTTGTCAAGCCGTCCCTCTCGATCCTTCCAGCGGTCTGAGTGAGAAAATCGTTCCGATCTTTAGGGTTCGAATCCCTGCTTAGGGGTACGATTTTCCAGCGTGTCCTACCTCGCCGGCTCAACTTTCCGGCCAGTTCCAACGAGTCCTTGTCAAGGTTTTCATCATATAAATCAGTATCTTAAATTATATTTCTTTGCGTCCCCAGCCCTGGACGTCGGGCCGTCTCGTAGGCAGCTTGGTTGGTGACGGAGCCGCCCGGTCGCGGGCAATTCCGTCGCTGACAACGATGCAACCTGGAAGGATGATGCGATGTCCGACGTGGACGACAAGCAGGCCGCGAGCAGCGCGGCGGAGACCGCCCCAGAGGCGCCGACCCTTGGGGAGGTGCTGCCGCTGGACGGCGGGGCGATGGAGAACCCAGCGTTCGTGCGCCACAAGCGCGGCAGGAACTGGTGCGCCATCCTGTCCGGCCCGAACGCCGCCCGCATGGAGCGGACCTTCCTCCACACCCGCGGGGCGACGGTGGACCTGTCCGACGTGCGCCCGGGGCAGGTTATCGAGTTCGGGGGCGACTACGTGACCAGCGGCGGAAACCGCCACTACGACCGCCGCTACTTCTTGGTGCTGGCGACGGACGGCGCCGACGAGATGACCGTCGAGCGCCACGACACCGCCGCGCAGGCGCTCCGGGCGGCCCGCGAGCTTGCCAAGGGCTTGCCGGTCATCCCGCCCGCCGCGACGGCGGCCGCCGCGGCTCCGGTGCTGTGATGGAAGGCGACGCTCTTGCACCCGTCGTCGTAACGGAGTCCTCCGCTACGACGCAGCGTCCGCCCTATGCGGACAGGTGGGACACCCTGTCCGACTGGATGCGCGTCAACATGCGTTCCAAGGATGCCCGCTACTGGTCGGACGCGTATCCACACACGATGACCGGCATCGTGGTCGAACACGTCGCCGGCGTGCCGCGCGGCTGGACCGTCCACCTCGGCGTGGACGACGGCGAGGCGATCGCGATGTTCTACCCGCCCGTCGGGCGGCCAGGGACGGTGTCGGTCGTGAGCAGGCCCGACGACATCGCGGCGAGGATGGACCTGTACCGCCGTTACCTCTCGGGGCCGCAGGACCTCGCGGCCGAGATGTGGGAGCAACGCGAGCAGGAGGCGGCACAGTGACGAAGCCCGCAGACCTCCTCACCTACATCGACCGCCCCGGCTACGAGCGCGCCTGCGCCGAGGCCGGGACCGTGCCGCTGCCCGACCTCGAGACCGCCCGGCTGGCGGAGACCGGCTACGAACGTCTAGCGGACCTCGCGTCCGCTGGCGCCCCGATGACCGAGAAGGCCGCCCTCGCCACGCACCTCCGCCGCGGCTGGTCGCTCCACAGCGGCAGGCCGGAGACGACCCCGGTCGGGACGCGGCTGCTCGACGGGGTGCTGTGATGACCGACGACCAGCTCGATGCCCTCATTCGCCAAGCACTGGTGATCCGCTACGGCCACGCGCCTGTCTATGCGGCGGCTGCCGCCGTCATGCTCGGCGTTGCGGTGCGCACCGACCTCCGTCTCACGCGCTGGACGCACGAGACGGGCGGCAAGTGGAGCGCCGCGATGGTCGGTGCCGCCGACCCGCGCGAGGCCGACGCGGACGACGACGGCTCCGGCCGCGAGCGGCCGAGGCTGCTCCTCACGGTGGCGCCGACTACGAGCGGCTGGCGGGCGACGGTGGAGCAGGGTCTGGCCGTCGTTCCGGGCGGCGACCAGTCGGTGCTGGCCGACGCGATCGAGGACACGATCGGGAGCGCGATGACGCGGGCCGCGCGCGATGCCTGGATGCTCGTCCATCGCGATCCGACGCTCGCCGCAGGAGGATGCTCATGACCACGTACTCCGATCTGCGGAAATCGCTCTGGCAGGCGATGCGCGAAGCCGAGGACGCGTACCTCAAGCTGCGCGACGAGGCCGGAGCCTCGGACGACGACCTCGCGCTCGGGCGGCGTTGCGACGAGGCCATCACCGTCGCATGGAGACTGGCGGGCATCCTCGCCGACGAGACCTGACCTGGACGCCCGAACGGCGGGGCCTCACGCTGGTCTCACGACCCCTTAGGAGGCCCCGCCGCTTTGCTGCCGATCACGTTGACCAACGCACTCCATCGCCGCCCTTGGACGCGGCGTCTCGTCCTCGCCGGGGGCTACCTCGGCGGTGCCGCCGCCCTCGTATACGGGGGCCTCCTGTTCTGGTCGGGCAACCTCGATCGCGCGATGGAGTCCGGCTGGTGGCTCGTCGGCGGCCTCGCCGCGTGGCATTACACCGCCGAGGCGCAGACCCTGTCCCAGAGCGAGCGCCGCGCTGCGGCCCACAAGCCCAAATTCCTCGAATTCCTGATCGCCTGGACGCCGTTCCGTAACGCCTCTACGGCATGCTCGGCCGCGGGCGCCGATGCCCAAGCGCGAGCGTCGCCCGTGCCGGGCGAGGCAGCCACCCCCGGCCGCGATGCCGCTGGGCGAGGCTGGAACGGCCGCCGGGGGCGGCCGGCACGAACAGGAGATCGGACATGACGCCCAGCATCGGACACCGCCTCAACCGCGCCTTCCTGATCGTGCTCGCGAAGGCCGCGCCCGCCATCCTGATCATCGGCGGGCTGCCCGCTGCCGTCGCCATCTGGAAGCTCTTGTACGCCTGACGGGGACACGGCCTCCGGAAAGACGAAAGGCACCCTTCGCGGGTGCCTTTTTCGTATCCCTCCCGCATCTGGGGAGACCTGTTTCCGAGGCGGCCTTGCGATGCCCGCGGTTGGTTTGCCCTCCCGCGTCGAACGGGGAGACGGCCGCACCTTCGCGCCGTCTTCGCCGAACGTCAAGCGGTGGTTCCCGATCCGGGACCTCCCGTAGCGGCTGCCGCCGCCTTCGCCCCGAGCTTGGCGCCGGCCTTCGCGTGCTGCCCGGCGTCCTCGCCCGTGTTGCCCTTGCCGGGCGACGAGCCGCCGCCCGGCTTCGGAAGATGCCGGGACCCGCCCGCCACGCTGCCGACGACGGTGTTCCCGGCGTCGTCGTCGCCCCACGCGCTGGCCTGGTAGCCGATGAACTCGGCGACCTTCTGGGGCATCTGTGTCGTCATCCGGTAGCTCCACAGGATGACGGTCCACTCGACGTAGAGCATCACCGCGACCGCGATCAGCACGCCCGTGCCGCCGATCGCGTTGCCGACTTGCGCCCCCTTGAAGGCCACGTTGTAGCCGGCGAGGAAGGCGTTCAGGATCACCGAGTTGACCATGTGCATGGCGATGAACGCCGCGACGGTGATGATCGGGCGGAGCAGCACCCCGACGAGCAGGGATATGTATCCCTGACGCTGCGCCTGCCCCACGAGCTCTGGCTCGTCCAGCCGGACGTGCAGGAATGCCCAGATCGGCACGGCAACGGCTGTCTTGACGACCTCCCACGCCCAGGCTGTGAGGGCGAAAGTCATGAAAATGAACGGGATCAGCGGCACGAGGTAGGCGAAGACGGCGCCCACGGTCCACAGAAGGGCGATCAGCGGCCACCCCGCGAGCATGATGAAGTCGATCACCCCGCGCCCCGCGCCCATGAAGAACTCCGAGGTGCCGTAGGCCGCGAGGGAAAGCGCCCATGCGGCCTGTCCGGCGACCATCAGGACGCCGCCGAGCGACATGAGGTCTCCAATGGGATCGGTCCTCGGTCCGTCGTATCCCGTGAGGAAGTCGGTCAGCGGCACGGTGGCGGTCTGCATGAGGGTCGTGAACAGGTTCCCGCCCTCCGTCGCCTCGCCCGTCAGCGTGTCGCCTGTCGAAAGGGCGGCGAGCGCCGTTCCCCGGCGTAGCTCGCCGTCCACGAGCGCCAGCGCGGTACCGACCGGCCCGGCGAGGGATTCCCACGCGGCGGGATCGGGCTTCGTCCGGACGGCTCGCTCCGCGACCGCTTCGGCCGACGCGAGGGAGGCGTGCGCCATCACGCGGTAGTACGAGCCGAGGGCGTACCAGCCCCGCTCCTCGATGTCCCAGAGCACGAGCGTTCGCATGTTTCCGTCGTCGCCCGTCGAGAGCCGCCCGGCGATCGCTGACAGGCCCCGGTCGTACCTGTCACCCGCCTCGCGCAGCGCGGCGTCGATGCCCTCGCGAAGGACGCCAAGGCGTCCGAGAGCAGCGTCCCCGTCCGGCCCGGCGACATGCGTTTCGGAAGCCGTGCGAACGGCCTCCGCGAGGCGGGGGACCCAGTCCATCGACCTGACCTCCGACACGACGGCGGCAACGGCTTGGCGCCGTGCCCGGCCGAACTCGCCGCCGCCGAATCCCTCGGCCGTCGAGAGCGTGAGGGACCCGCACGCGGCCCCCCACGACCATGCGTATCCCGTCAAGCGCGCGGGCTGGTCCTCGCCCCACGGGAACCACGATGCGCGAGCCGGCGAGACGACCTCCGCTCCGGCCGGCGGGGGCAGTTTTGCCGCCCCGTCGCCTTCGATCGCCTGGTTCGCCCGCGCGGCCGCGTAGGCCCTCGCGCAGACCTCGGACTCTACGACGGCAAGGACGACATCGCGACCGTTCGCGCTGATCGGGGACAGCGGATGCCCGTCGCGAAGGACGTGTTCCGCAGCGGAGCCGGCCGCCGCGTTCGCCATGTTGATGCCCGGCCGCGCCACGCCGTCGCGGAGGATGTAGTGGACCGTCGAGAGACCGCCCGCGACCGGCACGAGGCAACCGATGCCGATCACGATCCGGATCATGGCGACCGGCCCCGACTGCTGCGCCGACAGCGCCTCGCCGCGGTCGGCCGCGCGCATGACGGCGGACACGATGTAGTATCCCAGGCAGCCGTAGGCGAGGAGCAGGAGGCCCGCCGACAGGTAGCGCACCACGACCGCGAAGGCCGTCACGTCGTCGCCCGTCGGCAGAATCGTGGTGACGATCCTCCACCCCACGTCCGTCGTCGGCGGCTCCTTGAAGAGGTCCGCCGGGGTCACTGGTCTGTACCTTCGGTCTCGTGCGACGGGACCGCCATCGCGTCGGCGAAGAGCGCCGCGTCGCGTTCGGACATTCGCCCGACCAGGACCGCCAGTGTCCCGGCAGGGACGACCCCTTCGCGCACCGCCGCCAGCAGGGCCGCGCCCGCGATCACCTTGCGTCGCGTATCGTCCTTGCGCTGGGCTTCGCGCAACGCGGCCGTCGCGTGCGCGAGCCGGGCGAGATCGAGTGTCATGCGGTGTCCTCCCTGCATCGCCGGTCGACCGATCCGCCGGCGGAATCCGATCGCGGAGCGGAAAAGTCTTCCGATCCGTGGGAAGGCCGCCCGCCAGTTTTTCGAGGTTTCGTGCGGCCCGGAGGCGCCCCACGCGGAGCGCCCAAGTCCAAGCGTCAGGCGTCTTCTTGCGCGGAGCAAATGGGCGCCCAACCCTCGAAGGGATCGGGAGGCCCCCTGCTAAGGGCGCGATTATACGTTCTGCGAACGTTCGCGCCCCGCGGGGCTAAGGCTTCCCCGTCGCCGACGAGGAGGAGCGAGCATGGACATGCTGACGAAACTGGAGGACGCGGCACGATCGCGCTACGCGCTCGCCTGCGAGTACCAGGCGGACCTCCTGGCCTCCGGCACCGCGAGCGCGGACGAACTCGCCGAGGCCGCGACATACGTGCAGACGGCAGGGGCCGTCGTGGACCCCGAGTACCGCGTCCGTTGCGCGAGGCTCTACGCCACGCTCGCGGCGCTGGAATATGGCGCTGGGACCGACCGATGAGAGCGGCACTCCTCCTCGCCGCCGCAGTCCTCGCGGCCGCTTCGGCCGCCCACGCGGACGGCTACGTCTTCCGGAGCAAGGCGGTGCCGATCGAGGCTATGTCCGCGCCCAGGCCGCCCGCACCCGCGGCGCCGGAATGGACGGCCGAGGGGATGCT